>NZ_JBEYER010000007.1:52102-100308 GCF_040634005.1 Micromonospora sp. NPDC007271 | reverse complement strand
ATCCGCCCGATCGTCGACTTCGACAACCCCGATTTCTCGGCCATCGACTTGCGGGGGCCGGCGGTGTTCCAGTCGCGGCCCTCGCCGACGGAGACCTCCAGCGGCACCGACAGCGGGTACGCCTCGCCCATCTCCTTGCGGACCAGGGCCTCCAGGGTGGCCCGCTCGCCGGGCGCGACCTCGAAGACCAGCTCGTCGTGCACCTGAAGCAGCATCCGCGAGCGCAGCCCGGCCGCGCGCAGCGCGGTGTCGACGTGCAGCATGGCGACCTTGATGATGTCGGCCGCCGAGCCCTGGATCGGGGCGTTGAGGGCCATCCGCTCGGCCATCTCGCGGCGCTGCCGGTTGTCGCTGACCAGGTCGGGCAGGTAGCGGCGGCGACCCAGGATGGTGGAGGTGTACCCGTCCTGGCGGGCCCGGGCCACCACCTCGTGCAGGTAGTCGCGGACCCCGCCGAAGCCGGCGAAGTAGTTCTCCATCAGCCCGCGCGCCTCCTCGGCGCTGATCCCGAGCTGCTGGGAGAGGCCGAACGCGCTCAGCCCGTACGCCAGGCCGTAGTTCATCGCCTTGATCTTGCGCCGCTGGTCGGCGGTGACCTGGTCGACCGGGACGCCGAAGACCGAGGAGGCGGTGGCGGCGTGGAAGTCGTGCCCGCTGTTGAACGCCTCGATCAGCGCGTCGTCCGACGACAGGTGCGCCATGATCCGCATCTCGATCTGGCTGTAGTCGGCGGTGAGCAGGCACTCGTAGCCCGCGCCGACCACGAACGCGCGGCGGATCCGCCGCCCCTCCTCGGTGCGGATGGGGATGTTCTGCAGGTTGGGCTCGGTCGAGGAGAGCCGGCCGGTGGCCGCCACGGTCTGGTTGAACGTGGTGTGGATCCGCCCGTCGTCGGAGATCGACTTGAGCAGCCCGTCGACGGTCGACTTGAGCTTGGCCACGTCCCGGTGGCGCAGCAGGTACTCCAGCACCTTGTGCGGATTCTGCGCGTAGAGCCACTGGAGGGCGTCGGCGTCGGTGGTGTAGCCCGTCTTGATCTTCTTGGTCTTGGGCAGGCCCAGCTCACCGAAGAGGATCTCCTGCAGCTGCTTGGGCGAGCCCAGGTTGAACTCCCGGCCGACCGCCGCGTACGCGCCCTGGGCGGCGGCCTTCACCTCGGCGGCGAAGTGCGCCTCCAGCTCCGACAGGTAGTCGGTGTCGGCGGCGATGCCGGTGCGTTCCATCGTCGCGAGGACCCGCATCAGCGGCAGCTCCACGCCGGCCATCAGCCGGGCCGACTGCTCGCCGTCGCGGGACAGCTCGGCGTCGATCGCGTCGGCCAGGTCGAGGGTGGCCCGGGCCTGGAGCATCAGGTTCTGCTCGGCCTCGCCGTCGTTGCCCAGCCCCTCCAGGGTGAGCTGGCCGCTCTCCGGCGCGTCGACCCGCAGCTCCCGGTGCAGGTAGCGCAGCGCCAGGTCGGTGAGGTCGTAGGAGCGCTGGTCGGGGCGGGCCAGGTAGGCGGCGATCTGGGTGTCGCGGGCGATGCCCCGCAGGTCCCACCCGTGCGCGGCGAAGGCCAGCACCGCCGGCTTGCTGTCGTGCAGCACCTTGAGGCGCTCGGCGTCGGCCAGCCAGCCGGCCAGGGCGGCCTCGTCGGCGGCGTCGAGGGTGGCCGGGTCGAACCAGGCGGCCGCGCCCGCGGCGGTGGCCAGGGCCATCCCGGTCACCGCCGCGGTGTGCCGTCGGTTGGGGCCGGTGTCGAGCTTGACCGCCACGCCGACCGGGGTGCCGGCCGGGGCGTGGGTCTCCAGCCAGCCGGCGAGGGCGCCGGGCGCGGTGAGCACCTCCCCGGCCAACTCGAAGCCCGCCTCGGCCTCCGGCTCGACGGCCTCCAGGTACTGATAGAGCCGGTCGCGCAGGATACGGAACTGGAGGGTGTCGAAGACCTGGTGCACGGCCTCCCGGTCCCAGCCCTGCCAGCGGGCGTCCTCCGGGCGGATCGGCAGCTCCAGGTCGGAGACCAGGCAGTTGATCTCGTAGTTGCGGATCACGTCGGCAAGCCGCTCACGCAGGCTGTCGCCGGCCTTGCCCTTGATCTCGTCCGCTCGGGCGATCACGCCCTCGACCCCACCGTAGGTGTTGATCCACTTGGCGGCGGTCTTCGGGCCGACGCCCGGGATGCCGGGCAGGTTGTCGCTGGTCTCGCCGACCAGGGCGGCCAGGTCGCGGTAGCGCTCCGGGCCGACGCCGTACTTCGCCTCGACCGCGGCCGGGTCCATCCGGGCCAGGTCGGAGACGCCCTTGCGGGGGTAGAGCACGGTGATCCGGTCGCCGACGAGCTGGAACCCGTCCCGGTCGCCGGTGGTGATCAGCACCTCCATGCCCTGGTCGCGGGCCTGGCAGGCGAGGGTGGCGATGACGTCGTCGGCCTCGTACCCCTCCTTCTCCACCACCGGGACGCGCAGCGCGGCGAGGACCTCCTTCACCAGGCTGACCTGGCCCTTGAAGTCGGTCGGGGTCTCGCTGCGGCCGGCCTTGTACTCGGCGTACTTCTCGGTGCGGAAGGAGCGGCGGGAGACGTCGAAGGCGACCACGATGTGGGTGGGCTGCTCGTCACGGAGCACGTTGATCAGCATCGAGGTGAAGCCGTAGACGGCGTTGGTCGGCTGCCCCGTGGTGGTGGAGAAGTTCTCCACCGGCAGGGCGAAGAAGGCCCGGTATGCCAGGGAGTGTCCGTCGACGAGGAGCAGGCGCGGCGTCGTAGCTGTCACGGCTGCGACTCTAGTCCGTACCGCCGACAAGCCCGGCCCGCGGCACGGCCGGTCGGGCACGGCCCGTCCCGGATCCACTCGGGTGTCCGTTTCGTGGGATCCGGTGCGGCGGCGGACGCCGCACCGGACCCCACCGGGTCACAGGACCTTGGCCAGGAACGCCTTGGTCCGATCGTGGCGCGGGTTCCCGATCACCTCGCGCGGATTGCCCTGCTCGACGACCACGCCGCCGTCCATGAAGACCAGCGAGTCGCCGACCTCCCGGGCGAAGCCGATCTCGTGGGTCACCACGATCATCGTCATGCCGTCGCGGGCCAGGTCCTTCATCACGTCCAGCACCTCGCCGACCAGCTCCGGGTCGAGCGCGCTGGTCGGCTCGTCGAAGAGCATCAGCTTCGGCTGCATCGCGAGGGCGCGGGCGATCGCCACCCGCTGCTGCTGGCCACCGGAGAGCTGACCCGGGTACGCCCCGAGCTTGTCGCCCAGCCCGACCCGCTCCAGCAACTGCGCCGCCCGGTCCCGGGCCTGCGCCTTCTTGGCTCGGCGCAGCAGCACCGGCGCCTCGACGATGTTCTGCAGCACGGTCATGTGCGGGAACAGGTTGAACCGCTGGAACACCATGCCGATCGTCCGGCGCTGCGCGGCCACCTCCTTGTCCCGTAGCTCGTGCAGCTTCCCGCCGCGCTCCCGGTAGCCGATCAGGTCGCCGTCCACCCAGATCCGGCCAGCGTTGATCTTCTCAAGGTGGTTGATGCAGCGCAGGAAGGTCGACTTGCCGGAGCCGGACGGCCCGAGCAGGCAGCACACCTCCCCGGCACGGACCTCCAGGTCGATGCCCTTGAGCACCTCGAGGGACCCGAACGACTTGTGCACCTGCTCGGCCCGGACCATCAGGTCCGGCATCTCCTCCGCCGAACCCGCCTGCTGAGGAATGGCCATCTCAGTCATCGTTCCGCCGTCCCGCTCGCGTTGCCGCCGCTCTCGGCGACGATGTCACGCAGCCGCTGCCGGGCCCGCTCGCTGCGCCCGACGCCCTTCGAGAAGTGCCGCTCCAGGTAGTACTGCCCGACCAGCAGGATGCTGGTCAGGAACAGGTACCAGAGGGTGGCCGCGACGTACATCGGGAAGGGCTGGAAGGTCCGGGTGACGACCGCCTTGAGCTGGAAGAACAGCTCGGCGCTGACCGGCACGTAGGCCACCAGCGAGGTGTCCTTGAGCATCGCGATGGTCTCGTTGCCGGTGGGCGGGATGATCACCCGCATGGCCTGCGGCAGCACGATCCGGCGCAGGATCTGCCCCCGGCTCAGCCCGAGCGCCTGCGCGGCCTCGGTCTGCCCCTCGTCCACCGACTGGATGCCGGCCCGGACGATCTCCGCCATGTACGCGGCCTCGGAGAGGCCGAGTGCCAGCACGCCGGCGACGAACCCGGTGAGAACGTCCTTCGCGGAGAACCCGAACAGCCGCGCCTCGAAGTCGTGGAGGCCGAACAGCGCGCCGATCTGCCGGTCGAAGGGCAGGCCGAACTCCAGCCGGGACCAGAGAATGCCCAGGTTGCCGAAGAGGATGCCCAGCACCAGCCGGGGCACCGCCCGGAAGAACCAGGTGTAGACCCAGGCGACGCCCTTCAGGATCGGGTTCGGCGACAGCCGCATGATCGCGATGGCGATGCCGAGCCCGATGCCGATCAGCATGGAGAACACGAGCAGCGCGAGGGTACCGCGCAGCCCGGCGATGATCGGCGGCCGGAACATCTCGTCGACCATCAACGGCCAGTTGAACGCCGTGTTCGTCACCAGCAGGTGCACGAACATGGCGACCAGCACCCCGATCACCGCGATGGCGAGCCAGCGGCCGGGATGCCGCACGGGCACGGCCTGGATGGGTTCCGGCCGTGCCCGTTCGGGTGTATCCGTCTCGACCGACATGGTCAGCTGGTGGGGTTCAGTTCGGAGCTGGTGACGGCGCCGCCCTCGACGCCCCACTTCTCCAGCGCGGTCTTGTAGCTGCCGTCGGCGATGACCGCCTGGACGGCCTCCTTCAGCACCTCGGCGAACGCCTGCTGGTCCTTCTTCACCGCGTAGCCGTACGGGGCCGACTCGTAGATGTCGCCGAGCAGCTCCAGCTGGCCGCCGCTCTGCTTCACCGCGTACGCGCCGACCGGGGAGTCGGCGAGCATGGCGTCGTCCTTGCCGCTGATCACGGCAGCGGTGGCGTCGCTCTGCGCCTGGTACTGGTCGATGGTGATGGCCGGCTTGCCGGCGTCGGTGCACTTCTTCGACCGGGCGGTGATGTCGTCGACCTGCACGGTGCCGACCTGCACGGCGATCTTCTTGCCGCAGGCGTTCTCGTTGTCCACCCCGGACGGGTTGCCCTTCTTCGTCGCCCACTGGGTGCCGGCGGAGAAGTAGCTGACCATGTTGACGCTCTTGAGGCGCTCGGGGTTGATGGTGAACGACGAGACACCGACCTCGTACTTGCCGGAGTCGACGCCGGGCAGGATCGCGTCGAACGGCGCCGACTCGTACTCGGCCTTGAGGCCGAGCTTCTGGGCGACCGCGTTGAACAGCTCCACGTCGAAGCCGATGACCGTCTTGCCGTCGTTGTCGAGGAACTCCGCCGGAGCGTACGTGGAGTCGGTGCCGACCTTGATCACGCCGTCGGCCTTGATCGAGTCCGGCACCTTCGCGGCCAGGTCCGTGTCGGCCGCGGCCGTCACCGAGGGACCGCCGCCGGGCGTGCCGGCGTTCTCCTTCTCGCCGCAGGCGGCGAGGGAGAACAGCAGGACCGCCGCGCCGGCGACGCCCACTGCCGCCCGCCGGCCGCCAATGAGGTTGCGCATGGTTGAACTCCTTTGAGGGGTGACGGCCCGTCAGGCTACGCCGAGGTACGCCTCTTTGACCGCCGAGTCGTGCAACAGTTCCGCACCGGTGCCGCTCTTCACGATCCGGCCGGTCTCCAGCACGTACGCCCGGTGTGCCCGGGCCAGCGCCTGCTGGGCGTTCTGCTCCACCAGCAGGACCGTGGTGCCCTGCTGGTTGATCTCGGTGATGATGTTGAAGATCTGCTGGATCAACATCGGCGCGAGACCCATCGACGGCTCGTCGAGCAGCAGCAGCTTCGGCCGGCTCATCAGTGCCCGCCCGACCGCCAGCATCTGCTGCTCGCCGCCGGAGAGAGTACCCCCAGCCTGCTTGCGCCGCTCGGCCAGCCGGGGGAAGAGCTCCAGCACCCGGTCCAGGTCCTGGGCGATACCCGCGCGGTCGCGGCGGGTGTACGCCCCCATGTCCAGGTTCTCCAGCACGGTCATGCCCGGGAAGATGCCACGCCCCTCGGGGGCCTGGCACAACCCGCGCCGCACCCGCAGGTCCGCCCGGAGCTTGGTGATGTCCTCGCCCTCGAACCGGATGCGCCCGGAGGCCACCGGCCGGAGCCCGGAGATCGCCCGCATCGTGGTGGACTTTCCGGCGCCGTTGGCACCGATCAGCGCCACGATCTCACCCTCGCCCACCGTCAGGCTGATGCCGTGCAGCGCCTGGATCCGCCCGTAGAGCAGGCTCACATCTTCGATCTCAAGCAGCATCGTCCGGCACCCCCAGGTAGGCGGCGATCACCTTCGGGTTCTCCCGTACCTCGGCCGGCAGACCTTCCGCGATCTTCTTTCCAAACTCCAGCACCGCGATGCGGTCGGTGACGCCCATGACCAGCTTCATGTCGTGCTCGATGAGCAGCACGGTGGTGCCCCGATCACGGATCTTGCGGATGAGCTGCAGCAGCTCCTCCTTCTCCGCCGGGTTGAAGCCGGCAGCCGGCTCGTCCAGGCACAGCAGCACCGGGTCGGTGGCCAGGGCCCGGGCGATCTCCAGCCGGCGCTGCTCGCCGTACGAGAGATTGCGGGCCGTCTCGTGCATCCGCCCGGCGATCCCGACGAAGTCCAGCAGGTCGCGAGCCTTTTCCTGCCCCTCCCGCTCCTCCCGCCAGTGCCGGGGGAGCCGCAGCAGCGCCGAGATCACGCTCGTCTTGTGGTGCGCGTCCGCGCCCACCTGCACGTTCTCCAGCGCGGTCATCTCGGGGAAGAGCCGGATGTTCTGGAAGGTGCGGGCCATCCCCATCTTGGTGATCTGGTGCCGCTTCTTGCCGTTGATCCGCTCCCCACGGAACCGGATCTCGCCCTCGGTCGGGCGGTAGATGCCGGTCATCGCGTTGAAGCACGTGGTCTTGCCCGCGCCGTTGGGCCCGATCAGCCCGAAGATCTCACCCTTGTAGAGAGTGAAGTCCACGTCGTTGAGCGCGACGACGCCGCCGAAGCGGAGCGTGACGTGGTCGACCTCGAGCAGCGGCTCCCGTTCGACCTCGACCGACGCGGTCCGCTGCGCGGGAACGTTCTGCACCATCTCAGCCACCGACGATCACCTCCTTGCGCCGATCCTTGAACTCGGCCGCTCGACGCCGGTTGGCGATCAGGCCCTGCGGCCGGTAGATCATCATGATGATCAGGGCCGCACCGAAGAACATGAAGCGATACTCATACAGCTCGATGCCGAACAACTCCACGCCGCGGAAGCGTTCGATCAGGTAGAAGGCCAGGCCGCCGCCGACGATGGCGCCGAGGATGTTGCCGGAACCGCCGAGGATCACCGCCGCCAGGATGATGATCGAGTTCAGCAGTTCGAAGCTCTGGTTGTTGACGAAGTTCTGCTTACCGGCGAACAACGCCCCCGCCAGGCCACCGATGGCGGCACCGGCGGCGAACGCCCACAGCTTGAACTTGAACGTCGGCACCCCCATCAGCTGCGCCGCGTCCTCATCCTCGCGGATGGAGACCCAGGCGCGGCCGACCCGGCTGTTGGTCAGGTTCCGCACCCCGAGCACCACCAGGATGATCAAGGTGAGGACCAGCCAGTAGTACGGCTTCGAGTCCAGCACGCCGAAGACCGGCGTCCCGTCCGTGTTCTTGCCCGGCGGGTGCGGGATCTGGTTGAAGCCGCGCTGGCCCTTCAGGAACCCCGCGCTGGTCGCCGTCAGCCGGATCATCTCCGCGAAGCCCAGCGTCACGATCGCCAGGTAGTCGCCGCGCAGCCGCAGCGTCGGCAGACCCAGCAGCACGCCCGACACCATCGCCAGGCCGATCGCGATCGGCAGCACGGTCAGCCACGGCCACACCGTCTTGAGGTCGCTGTTGGGTGAGGTCAGCACCGCCACCGTGTACGCGCCGACGGCGAAGAAGCCGAAATAGCCCAGGTCGAGCAGGCCGGCGAAGCCGACCACGATGTTGAGGCCCACGGCCAGCAGCACGTAGATCGACATCATGAACAGCACCTGGCCGAAGTTGGACCCGGTGGTCGGGATCGGCCCGAGCCACTGGTAGAACTCCTTGTTCGGCAGGGCGTAGAAGAAGGCGATGACTGCCGCCACGGCAATCCAGTGCACCCAGCGCGGCAGTGCCCGCCAACGCTCGCCGGCCGCGTTCCGGCCCGCCCGGATCTTCTCCATCACGCTCGTCATGCCCGCGCTCCCCGCAGTGATTCGCCCAGCAGGCCGGTCGGCCGGAACATCAGCAGCACGACCAGCACCACGAAGGCGGTCAGGTCCTTCCACTGCGCACCGAACAGGCCCGAGGCGTAGTTCTCGGTCAGGCCGAGCAGCAGGCCGCCGAGCAACGCGCCGCGCAGGTTACCGATGCCACCGAGCACCGCGGCCGTGAACGCCTTGAGCCCCAGCAGGAATCCGACGCTGTAGGCCAGGGCCCCGATCCGCACGTTGTACAGCACGCCCGCCACGCCGGCCATCAGGCCACCGGCGATGAAGACGATCATGATGATCCGGTCCTTGTTCACGCCCATCAGCGCCGCGGTGTTCGGATCCTGGGACACCGCCCGGATCCCGCGACCGATCCGGCTGCGGTTGATGAACTGGTCGAGCGCGACCATCATCACCAGCGCGGAACCGACGATCAGCAGCTCCACCCAGCCGATCTCCGCCTTGCCGATCCGGAACAGGGGCTCGGTCGGCACCACCGCCGGCGCACCCCGCGACAGCCGCCGCGTGTAGACGCCGAACGCCTCCGAGATGACGATCGACGCGCCGATCGCCGTGATCAGGAAGGCCAGGGGCGGCGCGTTGCGCTTACGGAGCGGGCGGTAGGCCACCCGTTCGACCACGGTCGCCACCGTCGCCGAGGCCAGCGCCGCCACCAGCATCGCCACCAGCAGATAGAACAGGATCGAGCCCACCCCGGTGACCCGAGAGTTACCGGTCAGGCCGAACGCGGCCCAGGTGAACAGCGCGGCGTACGCGCCAGAGATGAAGACCTCGGAGTGAGCGAAGTTGATGAGCCTCAATACACCGTAGACCAGTGTGTAACCGAGCGCGACCAGGGCGTAGATCGCCCCCACGGTCAGGCCGGTCGTCGTGAGCTCTCCGAAGTTGGAGATCAATCCGTCGACGTTCAAGAAGGGTGCTCCAGCGACTTGAAGAGAAGCCAGGGTGCGGCCGGGAAAGGTGCTCCCGACCGCACCCGCAGCGATTTTCTGGCAGTCAGAACTGCCGTGGCACTACGTCAGCGGAACCCGCTTCACCGGCACGATCGCGCCGTTCTCGACCTTGTACGCCCAGATCTGGACGGCCGACGGGTCCAGCTCGCCGGTGTCGGTGAACTTGTACGACCCGACGACACCCTCACCGGTGTAGCCCTTCACGTACGCCAGCAGGTCGGCACGGGTGGTCTTGCCCGCCTTGATGCCGGACAGCAGGATGTTCGCCGCGTCGAAGGCGTTGTCGCTGTAGGTGCCCGGGTCGACGTTGAACATCGCCTTGTAGTCCGCGGGGAAGGTGCCCTTCACCTCGCTCGCCGGCAGGCACGGGCAGGTGAAGATGGTCCCCTCGGCCGCCGCCTTGCTCGCACCGTCGATGAAGGCCGGGTCCTTCATGCCGTCGGCGCCGATCATCGTGGCCTTGACACCGGCGTTGGTCAGCGCCTTGCGGATCAGACCGCCCTCGGCGTAGTAGCCACCGTAGAACACGGCCGTGGCGCCGGAGGCCTTCACCTTGGTGACGGTGCCGGAGAACTCGGTCTGCTTGCCACCGCCCTGCACCTTGTCCGTGTCGACGACCGCGGCACCGAGCGCCTTCTTGACCTCGTCGGCCAGCCCCGCGCCGTACGCCGACTGGTCGTCGATGACGAAGACCTTCTCGGCCTTGAGCTCTTCCTTGATGTACTTCGCCGCCGCCGGGCCCTGCGCGTTGTCGTTGCCGACCGAGCGGAAGAAGGTCTTCCAGCCCTGGCCACTCAGGCTGGGCCGGGTCGCGGACGCGGTGATGTGCACCAGCCCCGCCTCCGAGAAGAGCGGGTTGGCCGCCTCCGACTCACCGGAGAAGGCCGGCCCGACGATCCCGAGCACCTTCGCGTCGTCGATGGCCTGCTGGGCGAGCTGCGGCGCCTGGTCCGGGCTGCCCTGCGAGTCCAGCTGAAGCAGCGTGACCTGGCAGTCCTTGTTTTCCTTGTTGTACTTGTCGAGGGCGAGCTTCACGCCGTTGTTCTCGTTGATGCCCAGCCCCGCGTCGGGGCCGGTCAACGCCCCGAAGAACGCAATCTTGTAACCGCACTCGCCACCGGACGCCTCATTGCCGCTGTCGCTCTTGCATGCCGCGGTGCCACCAACGGCAAGCGCCAGAGCAGCGACTCCGCCGAGCACTCGTGTGAGCTTCTGCCTCAAGGCCCAGACCCTCCTCCGTCCCATGGTCCGAACCACCCGCTGCCGATTGGCCCTTGCGGGGGCGACCGAACCAGACCGTCGTCGCCGGTCTGGGGCCGGACGCTATCCCACCTAGCAGGTGTGACGTAAGCCCCAGGAGAGCGCGTTGACCGAACCGTTACACGCCGTGGCGGATTGGGAACGATCGCTGTAAGAGATCTACACTCGCGGAAGCCTTTTGGCGACATTCCGCCGGTAAGCACCGGAGGTTCGTTCACCCGCTACCGGCCGATCGCCGGCAGCCCCGCCCACCAGGCACGAGCCCCCACACCGTCATCGGCGAGCAACACCATTCGATCTTCGTCGGACGTTACCGCGACCGCCTTGTCCCCACCATCGGGCACCGCGACCGGCACCACCACGGGACGCCACGAAACACCCGCATCGGCCGAGAACCACAGACCATGACCGCTCCCGTCAGCGGTCACCGCCACCAACCCGCCGCCACCCACCGGCGCCAGCACGCGCACCGACGACACCCCCGTGCCCGCCGCACCGAACCCACCGACCCGCCGCCAGCCGGCGTCACCGATCCGCTCCGCACCGCCACCGGGAAGCGCCGCCCGCCACACCCCGAAACCAGCCCGCACCGGCCCGACCGCCACCACCGCGCCACCCACCAGAGCGACCCGCTGCGCCTGGCTCCGCCCGTCCGACGCCGGCAACGCCAGCCGCCGCCAGGTCCGCCCGTCCGCCGAAGCCCAGGCGAGCGGCAACGTCGCCGTCCCGTGCGGCGGCAGCACCGCACCCACCGCCAGCCACCCCGGCGGTACGGCCACCGCGTCGAGCCCGATCGTCCTGCCCCGCCCGTCCCCGGCCAACTCCGGCACACCCTCGTGCAGCGTGAACCGCTCGCCGTCCGGCGAGGTCCAGGCCGCTGCCCCGTCGGCCCGCGAGCCGACCACGAGCCATCCGCCCGGCCCGGCGACCAGTCGCGAGACGCTCACCGCCCGCGGCCCCCCGTACAGTTCGAACGGGGCCGCCGCCTCCCGCAGCCTGCCATCGGGGGCCAGCGCCCAGGTGCCCGTACGCGGATTGCCGTGCGCGCCCCCGCCCCGGGCCCCCAGCGCCCCCAACCGACCCTCCCGGCAGGCCGCCGCGTAGAGCACGTGCCGCCGGCCGTAGAAGGTGGACGCCGCGACCGGCACGGACGACCACGAGAGACCGTCCACACTGGCCCACGCCGCCGGACGGGTCTCCCCCGCCGGGCCGGCCACCGCGCCCACCACGAACCAGCGCCCCGCGCAGGCCACCACGTCCCGCAGCATCAGCCGGCCGGGCGCTCCCGGTGGCACCGGCAGGGTCAGCGCCCGCCATCGTGGACGGAGCGGTTCGGGCTCGACGCGCGCCGGCGACCGCACGCAGCCGGCGAGCAGCACGACGACGACGCCGAGCACCACCGTCAGCCGTCGCGCCGTCACGGATCACACTCTATCGATCAGCGCCGCTCCCGCGCATCGGCGAACCGGTGGCCCTCAGGTGGCCGGCTGCGCCACCTCACCGCCGGCGGTCTCGGCGAGGATCCGCTCGGCGACCTCCTTCATGGTCATCCGGTGGTCCATCGCCGTGCGCTGGATCCACTTGAACGCCTGCGGCTCGGTCATCCCGTACGTGGTCATCAGGGCGCCCTTGGCCCGCTCCACGGTCTTGCGGATCTCCAGCCGGTCGGTGAGGCCGGCGACCTCCGCCTCCAGCGCGGCGATCTCGGAGTAGCGGGACAGCGCGATCTCCACCGCCGGGACCAGGTCGCTCTTCTGGAACGGCTTGACCAGGTACGCCATCGCGCCGGCGGCCCGGGCCCGCTCCACCAGGTCCCGCTGGCTGAACGCGGTCAGGATGATCACCGGGGCGATCCGGGCGCCGGCGATGCGCTCGGCGGCGGCCAGCCCATCCATGATCGGCATCTTGATGTCGAGGATGACCAGATCCGGCTTCAGCTCCTCGGCGAGCCGCACGGCGGTCTCGCCGTCACCGGCCTCGCCGACCACCTCGTAGCCCTCCTCGGCGAGCATCTCGGCCAGGTCCAGCCGGATGAGCGCCTCGTCCTCGGCGATCAGCACCCGCCGGCGCTCGGCGTCCGTCTCCGTCTCGGCCACGAGCCACTCCCACCAGTTCAAGCCCGACACCGCCGGGCCGGGTGTCGTCGCTCCTAGCCTAGTAGGTAGTCTGTCAACGCCGAATGACGGAAGCCCCTGTACTCCAACCGGAAGAGAGACGGAGCTCAAACCTCCGACAGTGTGGGTTCGAGTCCCACCGGGGGCACAAAGTGTCATACAGGCGTTCGAAGATGCTTGGGTGCATCCACCCGAGATACGTGCCAGAGCACGCCGCCTGTACCTAGCCGGCGCTACCGTCGCGGAGGCCGCACGCGCCGTCGGGGTCTCCTACCCCACCGTCCGGCACTGGTGCAAGATCCAACCTGAGCCAAGGCAGCAGGGCACCGCGCTGCGCTGCTTCCGCTGCCGCCCCGACGTCGACCATCCGACAGATCCCGCTCAATACGCTTACCTGCTCGGCCTCTACCTCGGCGACGGTCACCTGGTCACCACCGCCCGAGTCCCGGTGCTGCGCATCAGCTGCGCCGATGCCTGGCCCGGTCTGATCGGCGCCTGTGAGGATGCCATGAAGAACGTCCTCGCGGCCTCGGTGCAGCGGGTGCAGAGCCAGGGCTGCGTCAGCGTGCAGAGTTACGGCAAACACTGGCCCTGCCTGCTTCCCCAGCACGGCCCGGGCAAGAAGCACGAGCACCCGATCGTCCTGGCCGACTGGCAGCGGGGCATCGTTGCAGCGCAAGCAGGAGACCTGCTGCGCGGGCTCTTCCATTCCGACGGTTGCCGGTTCAGCAACCGGGTCAGAGTCCGGGGAAAGGAGTACGTCTACCCGCGCTACATGTTCACCAACCGATCCACCGACATCATGGAGCTCTGCCAGTGGGCCCTCGATCTGCTCGGCATCCCGTGGAAGATGAACCGCGGCAACTGCCTCTCCGTCGCGCGGCGGGAGGCCGTGGCGGCGCTGGACCGCCACGTCGGCCCGAAGTCCTGAGCCCCGAGCGGCGGGTCAGATCGCGGCGAGCGCCTGTTCCAGGTCCACCCGCAGATCCTCCGGGTCCTCGAGGCCGACGGAGAGTCGCAGCAGGGCGCCGCCCGGCTTGGCGTCGCCCTCGACGGGCCGGTGGGTGAGCGAGGCCGGGTGCTGGATCAGCGTGTCGACGCCGCCGAGCGACACGGCGTGGGTGATCAGCCGGCAGGCGCCGGCGACGGTGGCCGCGGCGGGGGCGCCGCCGCGTACCTCGAAGGCGAGCAGGCTGCCGGGGCCGGACATCTGGCGGCCGACCAGCCCGGCCGGGTCGTGCAGCGAGGGGTGGTGGACCCGTTCGACGCTCGCGTGGCCGGTGAGCCAGGCGGCGAGTTTCTCGGCGCCGGCCTGCTGGGCGCGGACCCGCAGCGGGAGGGTCTGCAGGCCGCGGTGCAGCAGGTACGCGCCGAGCGGGTGCAGGATCGCGCCGGTGACGGCGCGGACCTGGCGCAGCCGGGCGGCCCAGGCGGGATCGCAGGCGACGGCGCCGGCGAGGACGTCGCCGTGGCCGCCGATGCTCTTGGTGGCGCTGTGCAGCACGAGGGCGGCGCCGTGCCGGGCGGGTTGCTGGAGCACCGGGGTGGCGACGGTGTTGTCGACGAGCAGCGGGACGTCGCCGGCGGCGGTGGCGAGGGCGGCGATGTCGACGAGGTCGAGGGTGGGGTTGGCCGGGGTCTCGACGACGACCAGGGCGGTGTCGGGGCGGATCGCCGCGGCGACCTCGTCGGCACGGGCCCAGGTGACGTCGGTGCCGAGCAGGCCGGTGGCGAGCACGTGGTCGGTGCCGCCGTAGAGGGGGCGGACGGCGACGACGTGGCGTTTTGCGTCGCGGGTGGCGGCGAGCAGGGTGGCGGTGAGGGCGGCCATGCCGCTGGCGAAGGCGACGGCTTCGGCGGTGCCTTCGAGGGTGGCGAGGGCGGTCTCGAAGCGGGCGACGGTGGGGTTCCAGAGCCGCTGGTAGACGGCGCTGCCGCCGGGCGGGAGGGTGCCGCCGGTGGCCAGGGTCTCGTACGCGTCGCCCCCGCTGGCGACGGACGGCAGCGGGTTGGTGGTGGAGAGGTCGATGGGCGGCACGTGGACGCCGAGCCCGGCGAGGTCGTCGCGCCCGGCGTGCACGGCTGTGGTGTCCACGGCGGTCATGGCCGGAAGCTTCGAACATGACGCCGGGATCTGGCAAGGCAGTCGAACAAGATTCTGTGAAATCCGCTTTCCATGCCGCAACATTCGATGGAAGATGCTTCCATGCCTGTCGCACCGAATGATGTACGGCGGTTCGCGGCGCTCGACGACGTCGACCGCGCGATCCTGACCGAGCTGGCGGCCGACGGCCGGCTGCCGAACAATGCCCTCGCCGAGCGGGTCGGGGTGGCGCCGTCCACCTGCCTGGCGCGTACCCGGGCGCTGCGCGAGTCCGGGGCGATCCGCGGCTTCCACGCCGAGGTGGATCCGGCGGCGGTGGGGTTGCCGTTGCAGGCGCTGGTGTCGGTGCGCCTGACGGCGCACGAGCGGGCGGCGGTGGACGCCTTCCGGGCCCGGTCGGTGCGGTTGCCCGGGGTGGTGTCGGTGTTCCACGTGGCCGGGGCGGAGGACTACGTGCTGCACGTCCGGGCGGCGTCGGGGGATGCGCTGCGGGACTTCGTGCTGGACCATCTGGCGGTGGATCCGGCGGTGCAGCACACCCAGACCAGCCTGATCTTCGAGCAGGCGCGCGGGGTGGGGTAGGCGGAAGGAACAATTCCGGCGCTCGGCGGGTTGATCAGGTTCGTGATCGACGTACCCTTGTCTGTTCTTGATCTTGCTCCGGTCGCTGCCGTCGGCAGCGTCGGGGAGGCCCTGCGGCACACCACCGAGCTGGCCCGGCGTACGGAGGAGCTGGGCTACCGCCGGTTCTGGGTGGCCGAGCACCACAACATGCCCTCGATCGCCTCGTCCGCGCCGGCCGTGCTCCTCGCGCACCTGGCCGCGCGCACGAGCACGATCCGACTCGGCTCGGGTGGGGTGATGCTGCCCAACCACGCACCGCTGGTGGTGGCCGAGCAGTTCGGCACCCTGGAGGCGCTGCACCCGGGCCGCATCGATCTGGGCCTCGGCCGGGCGCCGGGCACCGACCAGGTGACCGCGCTGGCGCTGCGCCGGAGCATGGAGGGATTGTCGGCCGAGCACTTCCCCCGGGAGCTGGCCGACCTGATGAACTACTTCAGCGGCGCCGAGCCGGGCCCGATCACGGCCACCCCCGGCCGGGGCCAGTCGCCGGCGATCTGGCTGCTCGGGTCGAGCGGGTTCAGTGCCCAGCTCGCCGGCCTGCTCGGGTTGCCGTTCTCGTTCGCGCACCATTTCAGCGCACAGAACACGCTGCCCGCGCTGCAGCTGTACCGGCAGAGCTTCCGGCCGTCGCGGTGGCTGGAGCGGCCGTACGCGATGGTCGCGGTGAACGCGGTCTGTGCGGAGACCGACGAGCGGGCGGAGTGGCTGGCCGGTCCGGCCGGGCTGTCCTTCCTGAAGCTGCGCTCGGGGCGGCCGGAGCCGCTCGTCACGCCGGAGGAGGCGGCGGCCTACCCGTACACGGAGCTGGAGCGGGAGTTCGTCGCGCAACGCCGGGAGGGGCAGGCGACCGGCGCGCCGGAGACGGTGGCCCGGCAGCTCGGCGCGCTGCTGGAGCGTACCGGCGCGGACGAGCTGATGCTGACCACGATGGTGTACGACGTGGCCGACCGGGTCCGCTCGTTCGAGCTGATCGCCGAGCGGGTCGCCGGCGGCCTGCGCCGGAACGGCTGAAACACGCTCTTCACAGCCGCGTCACCCCGCCGTCGCCCGGCGCCCCTAGGTTGGTGACCGGTGGTGGTACGGCACTCCCGGTCGGGACGGGTCAGGAGTGCCGCGGTGTGGTGCACCGGGCCGTCGTCGCGGGTTCCGCGGCCGGCGGCCCGGTGCCTTCCCGTTCAGCGCAGGTAGATGTCCGGTGCGGGTGGGCTGGCCATGCCGTCGCCGAGGTGGAAACCGGGGGTGCGGCGGCTGGTTGTACGCGGTGCTCTGCCCGGCGATGGCGACCCGGTACTGCGGGTCGTGCATCAGGGTGTGGATCCGCACGCTGGTTGTCGATCTTCGTGGCGCCGAGCGGTTCGCGGACCGGGTCGCCCACAACCACCACGGCGGCCCTTGCTCCGGCCGGTCCCGCCCTGATCCACTTCACGGCATGGCTGAGCACATGGATCCGGAGGAGTTCCGCCGCGCCGGGCACGCCGTCGTGGACTGGATCGCCGACTACTGGACGACGCTCGGGCGGCGGCCGGTGACCTCGCAGGACCCGCCCGGCGTGGTGGCCGCCGCGCTGCCCGCGGGGCCGACCGAGCGGGGCGAGCCGGTCGAGGCCGTCCTGGCCGACCTGGACCGGATCGTCACGCCCCGGCTGACCCACTGGCAGCACCCGGGCTTCTTCGGGTACTTCCCGGCCAACACCTCCGGCCCCAGCGTGCTCGGCGACCTGGTCAGCTCCGGGCTCGGCGTGCAGGGGATGCTCTGGGCGACCGGCCCGGCGTGCACCGAACTGGAGACGGTCATGCTGGACTGGCTGGCCGGCCTGCTCGACCTGCCGGAGCGGTTCCGCTCGACCGGGCGCGGCGGCGGGGTGATCCAGGACTCCGCCTCGTCGGCGACGCTGGTCGCCACGCTGGCCGCGTTGCACCGGGCCAGCAAGGGCCGCTGGCGGTCCGACGGCATCGACCGGCGCTACCGCGCGTACGCCTCGACGCAGGGGCACTCCTCGATCGAGAAGGCGGCTCGCATCGCCGGGCTGGGCGAGGAGGGGGTCCGCGCGATCGAGGTGGACCCGACGACGCAGGCGATGCGTCCGGCGGCGCTGCGGGCGGCGATCGAGGCCGACCTGGCGGCCGGGGTGGTGCCGACGGTCGTGGTGGCCACCATCGGCACCACGTCCACCACCGCCGTCGACCCGCTGCCGGAGATCGGCGCGATCTGCGCCGAGCACGGCGTCTGGCTGCACGTCGACGCCGCGTACGCGGGCGCCGCCGCGGTCTGCCCCGAGCTGCGGTGGTCGCACGCCGGGGTCGAGTACGCCGATTCGTACTGCTTCGACCCGCACAAGTGGCTGCTCACCGGCTTCGACTGCGACGCGTTCTGGGTGGCCGACCGGGGTGAGCTGATCGAGGCACTGACGGTGATGCCGGAGTTCCTGCGCAACGCGGCGACCGAGTCCGGGGCGGTGATCGACTACCGGGACTGGCAGGTACCGCTGGGCCGCCGGTTCCGCGCGCTCAAGCTCTGGTTCGTGCTGCGCTGGTACGGCGTGGAGGGGCTACGGGCGCACATCCGCTCCGGGGTGGCGCTCGCCGACCGGTTCGCCGCGCGGGTCGCCGCCGACGACCGGTTCGAGCTGGCCGCGCCGCATCCGTTCGCGCTGGTCTGCTTCCGGCTGCGGGCCGGCGACGAGGCGAGCGCCGAGCTGCTGCGCCGGGTCAACCACACGGGACGGGTGCTGCTGACCCACACCCGGATCGGCGGCCGCTACGCGCTGCGCCTGGCGGTCGGGTCGCCGCTGACCACCGAGCAGCACGTCGACGAGGCCTGGGACCTGCTCTCCGCCACCACCGACGACCTCCGCGCCGGCTGACCGCACCGCACCGCACCGCGCCGGGCTCAGGCGGCGGGCCCGTGCTCGATCCGGGAAGCAGTGGCCTCGACAGCACCGGGAGGCCACTACTTCCACGATGTAGCGCGATCTTGGCGGTCTGCGGCGGCTCCCCCGGCGGTGGCGCGGGGTGGGGTGTCCGGGTCAGCGCTCGGCCGCGGCGGCGAGCCGCTGGGACTCCTTCGGCGTCGCGGTGTCGGGCTGGGCCACCGCCGCGCCGGGCCCGGGCACGGCCTCGGGACGCGCGCCGAGGGCCACCTCGGTCACCGCCGCGCCGGGCCCGGGCACGGCCCCGGCCCGCGCGCCGAGGGCCGCCTCGGCGACGGCCCGGGCCCGGCGGGTACGGCGCAGCGCCCGCACCGCCAGCCCCAGCGCGACCAGCCAGCCGGCGCCGAGGACCGCGTAGAGCAGGGGCGGGAGTGGGCCGCCCAGCTCGCCGGCCCGCAGCAGCGTCCGGGCGTTGGTCAGCACGATCACCCCGCCGATCACCGCGCCGAGGAGCTGGGCGGGAACGATCCGGACCAGCCAGGCGGCGATCGGCGCGGCGATCAGGCCGCCGATCAGCAGTGCGGCCACGGTGGACAGCAGGAAGCCCTCGGCGCCGAGCCCGATGAGGAAGCCGGCACTCGCCGCGCCGGCCACCAGGAACTCGGCGGTGTCGACCGAGCCGATGACCTTTCGCGGCTCCATCCGACCGGAGACCAGCAGCGCCGGGGTGGCGACCGGGCCCCAGCCCCCACCGCCGGTGGCGTCGACAAAGCCGGCCACCAGCCCGAGCGGGGCGAGGAAGCGGCTGCGCAGGCGGCCGGCGGCCCGGTTGGCCCGCAGTGGCCGGGCGAAGCGGACCAGCAGGTACGTGCCCAGGGTGAACAGGATGGCGGCCATCCACGGGGCGGCAGCCCCGGTGGAGATGGAGCTGAGGAAGGTGGCGCCGGCGAACGCGCCGAGCGCTCCGGGCAGCGCGATGCGGGCGACCACCCGCCAGTCGACGTTGCCGAACCGCCAGTGCGCCACGCCCGCGGCGAGGGTGGTGCCGATCTCCGCGAGGTGCACCGAGGCGGACGCGGCGGCCGGCGCCACCCCGGCGAACAGCAGCAGGGTGGAGGAGGTCAGCCCGTACGCCATGCCGAGCGCGCCGTCGACCAGCTGCGCGGCGAGCCCGACCAGGGCGAGGATCAGCAGCTTGCGCACGAGCGCCCCCCGACTTTTCGGTATCTCCTATCGACTTGGTCGACAATGCGGCACGGCGGCGCTCCGGTCAAGTCCTCCATCCGGTTGGTGGGAACGCGCCGGACGGCGCGAGCGGGGCACGAGTCAGCGCACCGCCCGCCGGTGACCGGGCGGGGCCGCGGCCGTCAGGTCCAGGCGCTCGGGTCGGCGGCGAGGTCGTTGACCCGGCCGGGCAGTTGACCGCTGGCCACGTCGGCGATGGTGACCAGCTCGAGGATCTCGCGTTCGCTGGCTCGCAGGGCGATCCAGACGTCCTGCAACGCCCGGGCCGCCCCCTGGTAGCCGAGCTGCTCGGGGCGCTGGCCGCGGACGTGCGCCAACGGACCGTCGATCACCCGGATCACCTCGGCCAGGGAGATCTCCGCGGCGGGCCGGGCCAGCCAGTAGCCACCCTCGGGGCCACGCTGGGCGTGCACGATGCCGCCCCGGCGCAGCTGAAGCAGGATGCTCTCCAGGAACTTCGGCGGGATGTCCTGGGCCCGGGCGATCTGCTCGGCGGTCACCGGCCGGCTCCGCCGGGCGCCCGTGCCGCCGGCCACCGCGGCCAGCTCGGCGGCCGCGCGGAGGGCGTAGTCGACCCGGGCGGAGAGACGCATGCCGGCTAGGTTAGCCCGCTTGTCCGCCGACCGGTCTTTCGACCCTGGACCGAACGGTCACGACTCGCAGGTCAGGCGCCGACCCGGCGCAACAGTCCCTCCTGCACGGCGCTGGCGATGTGCCGGCCGTCGGTGGTGAACATCCGGCCGGTGGCCAGGCCGCGAGCGCCGGAGGCGGACGGGCTCCAGCAGTCGTAGAGGAACCACTCGTCGGCGCGGAAGGGCCGGTGGAACCAGAGCGCGTGGTCCAGGCTCGCGCCCACCACTCCCCCGGGCCCCCAGACCTCGCCGTGCACGGACAGCACCGAGTCGAGCAGGGTCAGGTCCGAGGCGTACGTCAGGGCACAGGCGTGCAGCAGCGGGTCGTCGGGCAGCTTGCCGTCGATGCGCATCCAGACCCGCTGGTGCGGCTCGGCGGGCCGGTCGCCGGGGCGCACCCAGCCGGGCTCGCCGACGTAGCGGACGTCGATCGGGCGGGGGATCTGGCCCCAGATGCCGAGCCGCTCGGGGTAGCGGGAGAGCCGGTCGGTCATGGTCGGGACCTCGTCCGGACCGGGCACGTCGAGGGGGGCCGGTGCCTGGTGGTCCAACCCCTCCTCCTGCCGCTGGAACGAGGCCGACATGAAGAAGATCGGCTTGTCGTGCTGGAACGCGACCGACCGGCGCACCGAGAACGAGCGGCCGTCGCGGATGTTCTCCACCTGGTACTCGATCGGCTCGGCCGGGTCGCCGGGGCGGACGAAGTAGCCGTGCAGGGAGTGCACGAAGCGCTCCGGGTCGACGGTGCGCCCCGCGGCGACCAGGGCCTGGCCGGCGACCTGGCCGCCGTACACCCGCTGCGGGCCGACCGGCGGACTCATCCCCCGGAAGGTCATCTCGCCGGTGTGCGCCAGGTCCAGCACCTCGAGGAGCTGGTCGACAGCGGCCTGGCCGGTCGCCACCGGCTCGCTCACGGGGTCACCACGCTACCGAGTCGGATGGCTCGCTCGCTCCGCTCGCTCACTGCAGCGCCCGCGCGGACGCAGCGTCGACCAGCGAGCCGAGCTGGTGCACGCGCAGGGTGTTGGTGGAACCGGGGGTGCCGGGCGGGCTGCCCGCCACGATCACCACGTAGTCGCCGGGGTTGGCCCGGTTGAGCCCCAGCAGCGCCTGGTCGACCTGGCGGAACATGTCGTCGGTGTGCGCGACGAAGGGCATCAGGAACGTCTCGACACCCCAGGAGAGGGCGAGCTGGTTGCGCACCTCGGGCACCGGGGTGAACGCCAGCAGCGGCAGGTCGCAGTGCAGCCGGGCGAGCCGCTTGACGGTGTCACCGGTCTGCGAGAAGGCGACCAGCGCCTTGGCGCCGATGGCCCGGGCGATCGAGGACGCGCCGACGGTGAGCGCGCCGCCGTGCGTACGCGGGTCGTGCTGCAGCCGCGGCACGCGGATCGAGCCGGACTCGGTGGTCTGGATGATCTTGGCCATGGTGCTGACGGTGAGCACCGGGTACTTGCCGACGCTGGTCTCGCCGGAGAGCATCACCGCGTCCGCGCCGTCGAGCACCGCGTTGGCCACGTCCGAGGCCTCGGCGCGGGTCGGCCGCGAATTCTCGATCATGGAGTCGAGCATCTGGGTGGCCACGATGACCGGCTTGGCGTTCTCCCGGCAGAGCTGCACGGCCCGCTTCTGCACCAACGGCACCTGGTCCAGCGGCAGCTCCACGCCGAGATCGCCGCGGGCGACCATGACACCGTCGAAGGCGAGCACGATCGCCTCCAGGTGGTCGACCGCCTCGGGCTTCTCGACCTTGGCCAGCACCGGGCGCTGCACGCCCTCCTCGGCCATGATCGCGTGCACCAGCTTGATGTCGTCGGCCGAGCGGACGAAGGAGAGCGCGATCATGTCGACGCCCAGGCCGAGGGCGAAGCGCAGGTCCTCGGCGTCCTTCTCCGACAGGGCCGGGACGCTGACCGCGACGTTCGGCAGCGAGACGCCCTTGTTGTTGGAGACCGCGCCACCTTCCGTGACCAGGACGCGGATGTCGTTGCCGGTGACGTCGCTGACCTCGACCGCCACCCGGCCGTCGTCGATCAGCAGCCGGTCGCCCGGCTTCACCTCCTGCGGGAGCTTGCGGTAGGTGCAGGAGACCCGGTCCTTGCTGCCGACGATGTCGTCCCCGGTGATCACCACGGAGTCGCCGGTGCGCCACTCGTGCGGGCCGTCGGCGAACCGGCCGAGCCGGATCTTCGGGCCCTGCAGGTCGGCGAGCACCGCGACGGGCCGCCCGGCCGCCTCGGCCGCCTCCCGGACGAGCCGGCAGACCGCCTCGTGATCGGCGTGGCTGCCGTGGCTGAAGTTGAGCCTCGCCACGTTCATGCCCGCCTCGACCAGGCCCCGGATGCGCTCG
Organism: Micromonospora sp. NPDC007271; assembly: GCF_040634005.1. Classification (NCBI taxonomy): domain Bacteria; kingdom Bacillati; phylum Actinomycetota; class Actinomycetes; order Micromonosporales; family Micromonosporaceae; genus Micromonospora; species Micromonospora sp. NPDC007271. Next base: position 77,869 of record NZ_JBEYER010000007.1, on the reverse strand, counting down.
GGGGACGAGGTGGCGGGGCCGAGTGTGCAGACGATCTTCGCGCGGCGTGTCACGCCCATCAGGCTAGTCTCTCCTCCGGGTCGACCCACCGGCCGGCCCCTTTCGGAACGCGGAACATTTGTCCAACGACGCGCGATTCCCGCGCAGCGGGCGGTGCTTCGACGGCACCCGGGGCGTCGTGTGCGGCGGGCATCGGCGACCGCGCGGCCGAAATCGTACCCCTCCCCGTCATCCCCCGGCCGCCCGCTCTCGACCGCCCCGCGAGCGCCGTTCGAGGCGGCGTCGCCCGTCGCTCGGCCGCCCTCAGCTCTGCGTCCTGGCCAGCGGGAACTCCAGCGAGCCGGCCGGGCAGAGAAAGGTCAGCACGTCCACCCGGTAGAGCCCGGCCTGCACCGCCGGGTCGGCCTCCATGACGCTGCGCACGTCGTCCACCGAGCCGGTCCGGGCCAGACCGAAGCCGATCGGCGGATCCGGCTCCCGGGCCGGGCCGTCCACCGAGCCGGCGACCAGGATGACGCCCCGCCGTTGCAGCGCCCGCATGTGCTGGAGGTGGTCGGCCTGCAACCGCTGCACCGTCTCCTCCGGCAGCGCCCGGCCCGACGGCCCCGGATAGAGCACGATGCATTCGTACGTGTCGAGCGCGAAGTCGACCCGCGGTGTTGCGGCCATGGCGCACCTCCAGGCGTACGGCCCACTCCGGCCCAGCGTCGCACGGCGCGGGCCGCTCACCGAGTCGTTCCGGCACGTCGGCCGGCCGCCTTCCCCGGCCCGGCGCACGTCGCGCCCGGAGCCCGCCCGACATCGACGCTTCCCGCCGCGTGACCGATTCGCTACCGTCTGAAGGATTCTCACGGAGGCGGGGGTCCGAGGTGGGCGAGTACGACTACGTCATCGTCGGGGCGGGCGCGGCCGGCTGCGTACTGGCGAACCGGCTCACCGAGGACCCGGGCACCCGGGTGCTGCTGATCGAGGCGGGCGGCTGGGACCGCAGCCCCTTCGTCCGCGTACCCAAGGGCTTCTCCCGCCTGATGGACGACCGGCGCACCGCCTGGCACTATCCGGCGACGACCGGGTCGGGGCGGGAGGAGACCTGGCAGCGGGGGCGGATGATCGGCGGCTCGACCTCGCTCAACGGCATGATCTACGGCCGGGGCGGGCAGCCGGACTACGACGCGCTGGAATGCCTCGGCAACCCGGGCTGGGGCTGGTCCACCATGCTGCCGATCCTCAACCGGCTGGAGGACAACCCGCTGGGCGCCGCGCCGCTGCGCGGCACGGGCGGCCCGCTGCGCCTGTCCACCGCCACCGGCACCGACGAACTCTGCGAGGAGATGATCGAGGCCGGCGCGGAGCTGGGCTGGCGCCGGGTCGACGACCTGAACGCCGACGACGGCGAGCGGATCGGCTACGCCATGGCCACCATCCACGACGGGCGCCGGGTCAGCGCCGCCGCGGCGTTCCTGCACCCGGTGCGCGGCCGGCCGAACCTGACCGTCGCGGTCGACACCCTCGCGCTGCGGGTGCTGGTGCGCGACGGCCGGGCGGTCGGGGTACGCGCCGAGCACCGGGGCCAGCCGGCCGACCACCTGGCCGCCGCCGAGGTGATCCTCGCCGCGGGCGCCCTCGCGACGCCGCAGCTGCTGCAGGTCTCCGGGATCGGGCCGGCCGACGTCCTGCGCGCCGCCGGGGTGGAGGTGCTGCTCGACCGGCCCCGGGTGGGCGCCGGCCTGCGGGAACACCGGTCGATGGCGCTGCAGTACCGGCTGGCCGGGCCGGGCGGCTACAACGCCCGGCTCAGCAGCCCCCTCGGGCAGGGCCTGGCCGCCCTCCGCTACCTGCTCACCCGCCGTGGCCCGCTCGCGCTGCCGGTGCTCGACGTGGTGGCGCACATCAAGTCCCGCCCGGAACTGGACCGCCCGGACGCCCACCTGCTGATGGCCCCGTTCTCGGCGGCGCCGCGGCGGCCGGGGCGGGCGCTGGAGCTGGAGCGCGAGCCGGGCCTGATGTGCCTGGGGACGGTGACCTACCCGGACAGCGAGGGCAGCCTCGCCGTCACCGGGCCGGATCCGCGTACGCCGCCGGCGATCGTGGCGAACTACCTCGACACCCCGCACGACCGCACGGTCGCGGTGGACACCTTCCGGCGGATGCGGGAGCTCTTCGCCACCGCGCCGATCGCCGACCGGATCGCGGCGGAGGTCCTGCCCGGCCCGGCGACGCGGACCGACGAGGAGATCGTCGAGGCGGCCCTGGCGCACGGCTACTGCGGCTACCACGCCATCGGCACCTGCGCGATGGGCCCGGACGAGGAGCACGTCGTCGACCCGCAGCTGCGGGTGCGCGGCGTGACCGGCCTCCGGGTGGTCGACGCGTCGGTGCTGCCGATCATGGTCTCCGGCTACACCAACGCGCCGGTGACCGCGCTGGCCTGGCGGGCCGCCGACCTGATCCTCGGCGGGACCACCGCGGCCTGACCGACGGGCGGCGCGCCGGGCCGCCCGTCGGGGATCCGCTGCCGTGCGGGTGCGCCGGGGCGACGGCACGCCCGGGTCAGATGGCGAAGCAGTCGGGCCGGATGGCCGCGCCGGCGAGCGCCTGCCGGACGACGGTGTACGTCGTACCGTCGAGGACCAGCCCGACGTGGCCGACCACCCGCAGCGGGCACCACCCCTGGACCAACACGTTGGTGGCGCCGTCGGCGAGCATGGCGTTGTCGACCGGGCGGACCAGTTGGTGGATCCGCACCCGGTAACCGTCGGCGCGCAGCCGGGCGGCGATCGGCTCGTACGCGATGGAGATGCCGATGAGGCCGCCGACGACGATGACGGGATTGGCCGAGGCGGCGGCGCCGACGGTACGGCTGGGGGTGGCCGGGTCGGCCGCGGGGACGGCGGCCCGCGCGGCGGTCGGGGCGAGCAGGGTGGCGACGGTGACGGTGGCGATGCCGGCGAGGATCTTTCGGAGCAGCATGGCTGCACCTCCGGTGGGAGGCACCCGGAAGCACGGAGGGACGGGTCGGGATCCGATTGATCGTGGAAACGATGATGCGTGGCCGATTTCGCATACGTCAATGAATAGTTACGCGTCGGTAACCCGATGTTCCACTGTCGGCACAAAGCGGCGTAACGGACGTCGCCGGAATGAGCGAGGGGAGCTGCCCGCTCACTCCGCAGTCGTCTTGGTCACCCCCGTCGCGGTGGCCCGCAGCGCCTGGGCGTCGGGGCGCTCCGGGTCCAGCAGCACGTCGACCGCGACGCCCGGCCCCACCAGCCAGAACGCCTCGCTCTCGCTGATCAGGCCGGGGCCGTCGGGGTGGGCGAAGTCGGCCAGCTCCCACCCGGCGGGGTCGCGTTCGTGGTATTCGGCGAGGAAGTCGTGCAGCGCCGCCAGGTCGTTGAGCCGGTCGCCCCGGAGCACGTGCACCCGCAGGTCGACCCGGTAGCCCCCGTCGACCTGCCGCTCCCACACCCGGGTGGCGACGGTGACCTCGTCCCACTCGGTGGCGAAGTCCGTCACCTCTCGGCCGACGCCGTCCGGAACGTGGCCGATCCGGAAGCCGTCCAGCTCGCCGCCGTCGCCGCTGACCGACTCGTCGATGCCGCCCATCGTGCTCAGTTCCCCAGCGCCTGGACCTTGGCGATCGTCTCCTGGACGTGCTGCCGCGCGGGCGCGCCGCCCTGGGCGGCCTGGGCCAGCGCCTGCCGGTAGGCGTCGATCACGCCGATCAGCGGGCCGGCCGCCGCGCCCTCCAGCGCTCCGGCCACCAGCGCCCGCGCCTCGGCCGCGTCCTGCGCCGCGGCGGCCGTCTTGGCCTTCGCCTCGTCCAGCTTCTGGGCCGCCGCCGCCAGCCTGGCGATGATCTGCGCTGCGCTCACGCACCCTCCCGAAGTCGCCCACCTCGCTCGGCCCGCGCCACCCCACCGGCACCGGCCACACAGGAGCCTACGAGATCACCACACACTCCGCGACCACGAGATCACGGAACCCGCTGGAAGATCTTGGAAGGATGTGGCCCTCATGGGGGCCACATCCTTCCAAGATCTACAGGTTGACGGACCCGGCACACCGGTTGGGTCACCGCAGGAGGCGGAACGCCAGGAGGTAGAGGCAGAAGAGCGACGGGGAGAACAGCGCGCAGATCACGAACCCGAGCGGGAGGTACCGCGACGGCGGGGGGCCGGTGCTGATCGGCGGCCGGCCCCACCGGCCGAGTACCAGGTGCCCGGCGAGGAACGACAGCAGCGGGACGCCCGCGCAGGAGGCGGCGGCCAGCAGGTCGAGCCCGCTGGCCGGGATCGGCGAGCCGATCAGCGCGACCAGCATGAGCAACGAGCCGGCCAGCGCGCAGGCCGCGTAGACCGCGGCGGCCCGGGCCGCGGGTGACCAGGTGGGCAGCAGCGGGGGCCGGTGCCCGAGCACCTCGGCCTGCTGCCCGTGTCGGTCCGCCTCGTCGGCGAGCTGCTGGGCCGCGGCCAGCTCCGCCGCCGGATCCACCTCCGCCACGCGGGGTGCGGGCAGGCCTTCCGGATACGCCCCGACCCCCGGCCGCCCCGGCGCGGCGGCTGCGCCGCCGGTCGCCCCCGCCCCGGTTTCGGGTGCCGGTGCCGCGCCCGGCGTGGCCAGGGCCGGCACGGTCGGGGCACCCTGCGGAACCACTGCCGGAGCGGGGCCGCCGACGGCCCGGCCCAGCTGGTCGAGGTGCTGGCCCTGGGTGGCGAGCCGCTGCCCGAGCTGCTCCACGGCGGTCTGCAGCGCGCGGCGGCGGTCCGCCTCGGCGGCGACCGCCCGTTCCCCGCCGCGCTGCCGGGCGGTGAGCTCCCGCACCAGGGCCGCGTACTCCTCGAATCCGGTCACCGGTCGTCTCCGTCGCCGACGAAGGGCACGATCAGGATGGTCCGCTGGTCGTGCCGGTCCACCAGCAGGGCCCGCCCGTCGCGCGGGGTGTAGTGAAGGTCGGGCACGCCGAGGTGCAGGCCGAGGTCGGTGCCCGGCACGTTCAGCGCGACCAGGCAGGCCACGTCGTCGCGGTTCTGCGTACCGCCGAGGTCCTCGCCGAGCCGGCGCAGGCCCCGCCACCAGCCGAGCAGGTGCATCCCGTGCGCCGGCCCCTGGCGCAGCACCGCCCGCAGGTCGTCGTGCCCGGTACGGAAGGTGGCCGGATCGGCGGCGGCGAGCGCGCCCGAGGCGGCGTCCACTCCGAACACCACGAGGTAGGTCCGGCCGTCACGCGGCGCGGGGTCCGCGCCCAGCTCGGCGAGCTGGGCGCAGAGGGCCGGGCTGTCGAGCCGGCGTACCGGGTGACCGGCGGCGGCCAAGGTCATCGCCAGGTCGTCGGCGATGTCGGTGGTACCGGGTGCCAGGGGTGCGAGCAGGAAGCGGGCCGTGCCGGGGGCGTGCTGCCGGGCCAGGCTGAGGGTGGCCGACCGGAGCACGTCCGCCCCGGCGGCGGCGGTGCCGACCACCGCCAGGTGCCGGCCGGGAACGGGATCGAGGCGGACGGCGGCGCTGCTGCCGGCCACGTCGACCGTCCGGCCGAGCAGGGCGACCGGTGGGTCACCGCCGGGCCGCAGCCCGGCCCAGGCGGGATCGTCGACCAGCCGCGGCGTCTCGTACCCGCGGAACACGGTGGGGGGCGGCGAGCCTGCCGGCCGGGCCTGGAACAGCTCCTGCCGCAGCGCCGCCAGGTCGGCGCGGGCGGCGTGCGCGTCCGGGAAGCGGACCTCGGTGTTCGCGCCGGCGGCGCCGCCGGCGGCGTTGACCACGGCCGTGCCCACCGGGAGCGCCTTCGCGGCGTCGTTGACCGGGTCGAGCACGCCACCCCCGCCGGGCAGCGCCACCCGCAGCGGGAACTGGCCGAAGATGGTCTCGGCCCGGCCGTAGAGAGCCTCGATGCCGCTGGTGCTCTGGCTGGCCAGCACCAGGTGCAGGCCGTACGAGCGGCCCTTGCGGGCCAGCTCCTCCAGCAGGTCGACGGCCTGCCGGGCGAGCGCGTCGTTGCCGGCGAAGAGCACGTGGAACTCGTCGACCACGGTGACGATCCGGGGCGGCCGGGCGTTCGGTGGCAGGTCGGCGAGCTTGGTGACGCCGTGCTTCTTCAGCAGGGCGGCCCGGCGGGCCGCCTCGGCGCGCAGCTCGCGCAGCACGGCGACGCCGTACTCGCGGTCGGACTCGATGCCGACCGCGCGGGCGTGCGGCAGCCAGGACGGATCGCGCTCGGTCGGGACGAACTCGGTGAAGCTGACCCCCTCCTTGAAGTCGAGCAGATGGAGCTGGAGCTCGGCCGGGGAGTAGCGGGCGGCCAGGCCGTAGAGCACGTCGAGCAGAAACACCGTCTTGCCGGCGCCGGTCCGCCCCCCGACCAGCCAGTGCGGGGTGGCATCGTCGAAGGCGACGGTGACCGGCTCTCGGCCGACAGCTCCAGGTCGTGGCGCGGCGTCAGACGCGCCGAGCTGGAGTTGTCGCCCGGCCCGGCCCAGCACGGTGCGCAGCCCGTCCCCGGATGACTCGGCCCAGCGGCGGGCCGGGAGCAGGTCGGTGAAGGTGACCGCCGCCGCCCGGCGGGTGGCCGGGCCGAGCCGCCCGGCCAGCCCGGTGACGGTGGCGTGCGACGGGTCGCCGTCGAGCACGACCGGGGCGGCCAGACCGGTGCCGTCGGCGCTGAACGGCTGCCCGGGCGGGTCGCCGACCAGCGCGTACCGGTCGTTCAGCCGGAGCTGGGTGGTGGCGCCGAGCGGTGGCGGCGGATCGCCCGGGCCGGCGGCCCGGTAGCCGGCCAGCAGGACGCAGACCGCCGCGCCGGGGCCGGCGTGGGTGAGCGCGGCCAGCCGGGCCAGCTCCCGGGGCGGCGGGGCGGACGCGGCGACGAGCAGCAGCAGCTCCTCGTCGCCCCGGGCGGTCCGCTGGGCGTCCCGGGCGTGCCGTTCCGCCTCGTCGAGCAGCGCGGTGATCTCGGCGGCGGTGGTGGCGGCCGGGGCGAGCACCCCGGCGTCGAGCAGCGGGCGCAGCGGCAGGAACGCGGCGCCGAACGCGGCCGGGTCGAGGCCGGCGACCCGGACCGTGCCGGCCGGCGCGGCGGCGAGCAGCCGCACCACCAGGTTTCGCAGCAGCTCGCCCACCCGGGGGTCGCGGGCGTCCGCGTCCACCGCGAGATGGGTGCCACCGGACAGCGGCACCAGCACCGGGAAGCCACCGTCCAGGGTGGTCGCCTCGCCGAGGCGTACCGGGACGGGTGTGGCGGCGGGTCGGGCCGCGCCGGGCGCGGGGGCGGCCAGCGCGGCACCGAGCCGGGCCAGCCGGGCGACCAGCTCGGGGCTGCCGGGGGCCACCGGCCCGGCGGCGGCCAGCGCACGTCGGGCGGCCTCCCACCGCCGCAGGGCCTGCCGGTGCAGTGCGACCGCCTGCCCGTACGCCGTCGCGAGCCTGCCCACCGTCCGCCCCTCCGCCGCCCGGTTGTCGATCGAGGGAACCCTAACGGACGCGCGACGGCCCGGCACAGTACGTGACGCTCGTTCAGGGTTTGTCTACTGTTCACCTCGCGGATCCCGGCCGCGTCGGCGCCGTTCCCCCGCCGCCGTTTCCCTGTGGGCGGAACCATCGTGAACAGGAAAGGCGACGACGTGAGCTCCTCCCCCATCTCCCGCCGCTCCGTGCTGCGCGGCAGTGCCGCCGGTGCCCTCGGCATCGTGGTGGCCGGCAACCTGGAAGCGATCGCGGGACCGAAGGCGGCGCGGTCCGCCGCGCGCCCGGCGGTCGGCTACGGCGAACTCGTTCCGGACCCGGCCGGTCTGCTGGCCCTGCCGCCCGGCTTCTCGTACACCATCGTGGCGCAGGCCGGCGTGACCCTGCTCGAGTCCGGGCAGGCGACCCCGAGCGACGCCGACGGCACCGGCTGCTTCCTCGGCCGTGAGGGCTCGGTGCTGGTCAACAACCACGAGATCGGCGGCAGCGAGCCCTTCCCGGTGCCCGCGCTGGCGGGCCTCACCTACGACCCGGGTGCCCGTGGCGGCACCACCACCATCGAGGTGGACGCCCAGGGCCGGCGGCTGCGCGAGTACGTCAGCCTGGCCGGCACGCACAACAACTGCGCCGGCGGCATCACCCCGTGGGGCACCTGGCTGAGCTGCGAGGAGACCGAGCAGCGCAGGGGCGGGAAGTACCTCTACGACCACGGGTACACCTTCGAGGTCGACCCGCACGACCCGTCCGCCAACCAGGACCCGGTGCCGCTGAAGTTCCTCGGCCGGTACGCGCACGAGGCGGTGGCGGTGGACCCGTACACCCACGCGATCTACCTGACCGAGGACGCCGGCGGGCCGAACGGCCTCTACTTCCGGTGGACGCCGCCGGCCGGCTTCCGGGGCGGCAAGGGCGCGCTGCGCGCGCTCGCCCAGCGCCCCGACGGGGACACCGTGGGCAGCCTCCAGGCGATGACGTGCTACCTGGGCAGCCAGCACGTCGCCGACCTCTCCGAGGCCACCACGCCGGGCACCCGCTACAAGGTGGAGTGGGTGGACGTGCCGGACCGGGACGCGAAGACCGTCTCGGTGCGCAAGCAGTTCACCGACGAGCAGGTGACCCGCAGCCGCAAGCTGGAGGGCGCCTGGTGGGCCGACGGCGGCGCGTACTTCGTGGCCAGCTTCGCCCGGCACTCCGACGGCAGCACCAACGAGCACGACGGCCAGGTCTGGTTCTACGACCCGCGGACCGAGACCGTCACGCTGAAGACCATCTTCGGGGTGAACCAGGACCCGGACACCGACAAGGGCAACTTCGACGGGCCGGACAACATCACCGTGTCGCCGTACGGCGGGGTGATCCTGGCCGAGGACGGCGAAGGCGTGTCGCACCTGGTCGGGGTGACCGAGCAGGGCAAGGCGTACCCGCTGGCCCGCAACGAGCTGAACGAGAGCGAGTTCACCGGGCCGACGTTCAGCGCGGACGGGCAGATCCTCTTCGCCTGCATCCAGTCCCCCGGCTACGTGTTCGCGATCACCGGTCCGTGGGGCCGGCCGAGCAACGCCGACCTTTCGGCAGCCCGCTCCTGATCCGGGTCCGACGGCCGGCGGCTCCCCTGCGGGTGCCGCCGGCCGTCGGCGTTCAGCCGGGCCGTCGAACCGCGGGCTACGCCACCAGGTCCGTAGCGGGTCCGGGCCCAGCCAAGCCGGGCGGCGACGGCGGAACCGGCGACCGGTGGGCGAGCCGCTCCCGCCCGGCCACCCGGCGCGGGCGGAGCCGGCCGCGTCGGGCAACGCCGCCCGGGACCGGCGCCGCGACCGGTGCGACGCGCGGGCCGCGCACTCGCGGCCCGGACGGGCGGACCACGCGGGCGGCGGTGGCCGCGAACCGGCGTGCCGGGCGGCGCACGGCGGGTGCGGCCAGCACCAGGGTGAGCCGGCGACGCAGCCGCCGCTCCCGGAGCCGGTCCAGGGCCACCCCGGCCGCGACCGTGGCCACGGTGGTGAGCACGCCGGCCAGCACCAGGGTGTGCCTCGGCCCGGCGTGCTCGGCGAGCCAGCCGAGCAGGGGCGCGCCGACGGCCGCGGAGACCGAGCCGGTGACGGCCAGGGCGGACAGCACCCGGCCCCGCATGGCGTAGTCGGTGTCGAGCTGGGCGCGGGTACCGACCGTGGTGTCGATGATCACGGCCGCCGCCGCCACGGGCAGGATCACCGCGGCGAAGCTCAGCGTGCCGGGGGCCAGTCCGGCGACGATCTGCAGGACGCTGGCCAGCAGGCCGGCCACCAGCAGCACGCGGTAGCCGAGCTCCCGGCGGCGGGCCGCGACCAGCGCGCCGAGCACGGTGCCGACCGCGAAGACGGTGGAGAGGAAGCCGTACCCGGACGCCCCGCCGCGCAGCGGCCCGTCGCTCATCGCCGCCATGGTGACCTGGTAGTTGCGCCCCAGACTGCCGAGCACGAACGACAGGGCCAGGGCCACCAGCACCACCGGCTGGCGTAGCAGGTAACGGAAGCCGGCCCGAATGCTGCGGTCCGCCGGCGCCGGATCGACCGCTTCCGCGCTGGTGTGCCGCTCCCCCTCGCGTACGGCGAAGAGGGCCGCCACGACCGCGACGAAGCTGGCGGCGTTGATCGCGAAGAGCAGCGCGGGGCCGACGACGGCGACCACGACGGCGCCGACGCTCATGCCGAGGATGCGTCCGGCGGAGTTGGTGAGCGAGCCGAGGGCGAGGGCGTTGCCGAGGCTCTCCCGGTCCACCAGGGTCGAGCACCAGCGGCCCATCACCGGGCCCTCGATCGCCGACACCGCGCCGGTGGCCAGGGAGATCGCGTAGATCGCCGGCAGGCCGCCGGCACCGGTGAGGGCGACCAGGGCCAGCCCGGCGGCGAGCAGCGCGTGGGCGGCCTGGGCGGCGATCAGCAGTGGCTTGGCGGGCAGCCGGTCGGCCAGCGCGCCGCCCCAGACGCTGAGCACCAGGCTGGGCAGCGCCTGGAGCAGGACGGTGAGGCCCATCGAGGTGGCGGATCTCGTCTCCGCCAGCACGTACCAGTTGACGCCGAGGACCTGCATCCAGGTCCCGATGACCGACACGAACCCGGCGGCGGCCCAGATCCGGTAGTTGCGGTGGCGCAGCGCGGCGAACGTGGCGCCGAGGGCCATGAGGATTTCCCCGTCCAGTGGGTGACACGACGAAAGCCGGACCTCGCGGGTCCGGCCAGTCGCCAAGTCTGACCCCGGCTAAACCTCATTGCCGCTGTTCGTGAGGCGTTTCACGGGCTGCGCCCGGAGTCCGGGGCGGGGCCCGCCGGGAACCGGATGGGCATTTCCGGAATCCCCGGTCCGGGCCGGCTCGGCCCGGACCGGGTCGGTGACCGCGACCGATCAGCGCGCGGCGAGCGGCTGCCGGGCCGGGTCCACCGGCGCGGGCAGGCTGCCCACCCCACCGAGGTACGCGTGGACGGCCGCCGCGGCGGCCCGCCCCTCGGCGATCGCCCAGACGATCAGCGAGGCCCCCCGGTGCATGTCCCCGGCGACGAACACCCCGTCTGCGTCGGTCCGCCAGTCGGGGCGGGCGTCGACCGAGCCCCGGGCGTTGCGGGTCACCCCGAACTGGGTCAGCAGCGGCTGCTCCTCGGTGCCCTCGAAGCCGATGGCCAGCAGCACCAGGTCGGCCGGCAGTTCCCGCTCGGTGCCGGGCAGCGCGGTGACGATCCGCCGGCCGTCCCGCTTGGCCACGCTCACCTCGGCGATCCGGACCGCCCGCACCTGGCCGGTGCCGTCGTCGACGAACTCCTGCACGGCCACCGCGAAGACCCGCTCGCCGCCCTCCTCGTGGGCCGGGTAGTTGCGCAGGATCCACGGCCAGGTGGGCCACGGGTCGCGGGTGGCGTCCCGGCCGGCCGGCGGCTCCGGGTAGAGGTCGAGCTGGTGCACGCCGGCCGCACCCTGCCGGTGCGCCACGCCGAGGCAGTCCGCGGCGGTGTCGCCACCACCGATGATCACCACGTGCCTGCCGGCCGCGTCGATCGGCGTGCCGTCGGGCAGGGTGGCCCGCGCCGGCCGCCCCTCGCCCGCCGCGGCGACCGCGCGGTTCGCGGCCACCAGGTGGTCCATCGCCTGGTGTACGCCGCGCAGCGCCCGGCCCGACGTCTCCGGGGTGTCCCGGCCCTGCAACGCGCCGCAGGCCAGCAGCACCGCGTCGTGCTCGGCGCGCAGCTGCTCGGCGGTCACGTCGACGCCCACGTTCACCCCGGCCCGGAAGACCACGCCCTCGGCGGTGAGCTGGGCCAGCCGCCGGTCGACGTGGTGCTTCTCCAGCTTGAAGTCGGGGATGCCGTAGCGGAGCAGGCCGCCGAGCGCGTCGTCCCGCTCGTACACGCTGACGGCGTGCCCGGCGCGGGCGAGCTGCTGCGCGGCGGCGAGCCCGGCGGGGCCGGAGCCGACCACGGCGACGGACTTCCCGGTCGGGGTCGCCGCCGGGCGGGGGCGCAGCCCGCCCCGGGCCACCGCCGCGTCGGCGATCTCCACCTCGACCTGCTTGATGGTCACCGGCTGCTGCCCGCCGAGGCCGAGCACGCAGGCCGCCTCGCAGGGCGCCGGGCAGAGCCGGCCGGTGAACTCGGGGAAGTTGTTGGTGGCGTGCAGCGACTCGACCGCGGCGTCCCAGTCACCGGTGCGGACCAGGTCGTTCCAGTCCGGGATGCGGTTGCCCAGTGGGCACCCGTCGTGGCAGAACGGGATGCCACAGTCCATGCAGCGGCTGGACTGCTCGCGGATCAGCTCCTCGCCGGCCGGCGGGTACACCTCCCGCCAGTCCATGATCCGCACCGGGACCGGACGGCGGGCGGGCAGCCGCCGGTCGTAGCGCAGGAAACCGTTCGGGTCAGGCACGAGCCACCTCCTGGGCGACCGCCCGCGGGGCGGGCGGCACCGGCACGGACGAATCGGCGGAAGCCGGTACGGACGAATCGGAAGGCGCCGACTGTGATGCTGAGGCGGCTGGCGCCGCCAGGGCGCTCATCACCGCCTCGTCGACGTCGCGGCCGGCGGCTTCGGCGGCCCGCATGATCTCCAGCACCCGGCGGTAGTCCCGGGGCACCACGGCGGTGAACTCCTCCACCGCCTCCGGCCAGCGCTTGAGCAGCTCCTCGGCGACCGCCGAGTCGGTCTCGGCGAAGTGCCGCTGGACGAGGTCGTGCAGCCGGTCCCGCTCCTCGTCGCGCAGCGGCGACAGGTCGACCAGCTCGGTGTTGACCAGCCGCCGGTCGAGCTGCCAGACATACGCGGTGCCCCCGGACATGCCGGCGGCGAAGTTGCGCCCGCATCCCCCGAGCACCACCACCGTGCCACCGGTCATGTACTCGCAGCCGTGGTCGCCGACCCCCTCGACGACGGCCACCGCACCGGAGTTGCGCACCGCGAACCGCTCGCCGACCCGGCCACGCAGGAACATCTCCCCGCCGGTGGCCCCGTACAGCAGGGTGTTGCCGGCGATGATCTGATCCTCGGCCCGCTCCCCCGGCCCGGCCGCCTCCGCCACGAACGGCGCGGTGGCGGGCGGGCGCACGATGATCCGCCCGCCGGAGAGGCCCTTGCCGGCGTAGTCGTTGGCGTCCCCGTGCAGGCGCAGGGTGACCCCGGGTGGCAGGAACGCGCCGAAGGACTGGCCGGCGGTGCCGCGCAGCAGGAACTCGATGGTGTCGGCGGGCAGGCCGGCGCCGCCGAAGCGGCGGGTCACCTCGCCGCCGAGCATCGCGCCGACGCTGCGGTGCTCGTTGCGCACCGGCACCTCGACCCGGACCGGCGTGCCGTCCCGGAACGCCGGCTCGGCCAGGGCGATGAGCTGGTTGTCCAGGGCCAGCGCCAGGCCGTGGTCCTGGGCCCGGACACCGCGCCGCGCCGCGCCCGCCGGCAGCTCGGGCAGGTGCAGGACGCGGCTGAGGTCGAGCCCGCGCCCCTTCCAGTGCGCGACGGCGCCGGTGACGTCGAGCAGCTCGGTGTGCCCGATCGCCTCGTCGATGCTGCGGAGGCCCAGTTCGGCCAGGTAGCCGCGGACCTCCTCGGCGAGGAAGAGGAAGAAGTTCTCCACGAACTCCGGCCGGCCGGTGAAGCGTTCGCGCAGCACCGGGTTCTGGGTGGCGATGCCGACCGGGCAGGTGTCCAGGTGGCAGACCCGCATCATCACGCAGCCGGAGACGATCAGCGGGGCGGTGGCGAAGCCGAACTCCTCCGCGCCGAGCAGCGCCGCGATCAGCACGTCCCGGCCGGTCTTGAGCTGGCCGTCGACCTGCACGGTGACCCGGTCGCGGAGCTTGTTGAGCAGCAGGGTCTGCTGCGCCTCGGCCAGGCCCAGCTCCCACGGGGTACCGGCGTGCTTGAGCGAGTTGAGCGGGGACGCGCCGGTGCCACCGTCGTGGCCGGAGATCAGGATGACGTCGGCCTTGAGCTTGGCGACGCCCGCCGCGACCGTGCCCACCCCGACCTCGCTGACCAGCTTGACGTGCACCCGGGCGGCCGGGTTGACGCACTTCAGGTCGTGCACCAGCTGGGCGAGGTCCTCGATGGAGTAGATGTCGTGGTGCGGCGGCGGGGAGATCAGGCCGACGCCCGGGGTGGCGTGCCGCGTCCGGGCGATCCACGGCCAGACCTTGTTGCCCGGCAGCTGGCCGCCCTCGCCGGGCTTGGCGCCCTGCGCCATCTTGATCTGCAGGTCGTCGGCGTTCACGAGGTATTCGCTGGTCACCCCGAACCGGCCGCTGGCGATCTGCTTGACCGCCGAGCGGCGCTCGGGGTCGTGCAGCCGGTCGACGTCCTCGCCGCCCTCGCCGGTGTTGGACTTGCCGCCGAGGCGGTTCATCGCGATGGCCAGGGTCTCGTGCGCCTCCGCCGAGATCGACCCGTACGACATGGCGCCGGTGGCGAACCGCTTGACGATCTCGCTGGCCGGCTCCACCTCGTCGATCGGCACCGGCGGGCGTACGCCGGTGCGCAGGGTGAACAGGCCGCGCAGCGAGCCGGCCCGGGCGGCCAGCTCGTCGACCTCGGCGGTGTACCGGCGGAAGACGTCGTACTGGCGGCTGCGGGTGGCGTGCTGGAGCAGGAAGACCGTCTCCGGGTTGAACAGGTGCAGCTCGCCCTCGCGGCGCCACTGGTACTCGCCGCCGACCTCCAGCCGGTCGGAGGGCTGCGCGCCCGGCGCGGGCCAGGCCAGCGCGTGTCGGGCGGCCACCTCGGCGTGGATCTCGGCCAGGCCGATCCCGCCGATCGTGCTCGGGGTGCCGCGGAAGTAGCGCTCGACCAGCCGGCTGTCCAGGCCGACCGCCTCGAAGACCTGGGCGCCGCAGTACGACGAGACCGTCGAGATGCCCATCTTGGACATGATCTTCAGGACGCCCTTGCCGAGCGCCTTGACGTAGTTGCGGACCGCCTTCTCCGGGTCGACCCCGGCCAGCGCCCCCGTGGAGATCATGTCCTCCACCGACTCGAAGGCCAGGTACGGGTTGACCGCCGCCGCGCCGTACCCGATCAGCACGGCCGCGTGGTGCACCTCGCGGCAGTCGCCCGACTCGACGATCAGCGCCACCTGGGTACGCGTCTGCTCGCGTACCAGGTGCTGGTGCACGGCCGCGGTGAGCAGCAGCGACGGGATCGGGGCCAGGTCGGCGTTGGAGTCCCGGTCGGAGAGCACCAGGATCCGGACGCCGTCCTCGATCGCCTCGGAGACGTGCCGGCAGATCTCGGTCAGCCGGGCCTTGATGCCCTTCGCGCCCTCGCGGATCCGGTACAGCCCGGAGACCCGGACGGCCTTGAAGCCGGGCAGGTCGCCGTCCTCGTCGATGGAGAGGATCTTGGCCAGCTCGTCGTTGTCGATCACCGGATAGGGCAGGACGATCTGCCGGCAGCTCGCCGGACCCGGGTCGAGCAGGTTGCCCTCCGGGCCGATGGTGGACGCCAGGCTGGTCACCAGCTCCTCCCGGATGGCGTCCAGCGGCGGGTTGGTGACCTGGGCGAAGAGCTGGTGGAAGTAGTCGTAGAGCAGCCTCGGCCGGGTGGACAGCGGGGCGATCGGGGTGTCCGTGCCCATCGAACCGATCGGCTCCGCGCCGCTGCGGGCCATCGGGGCGAGCAGGATCTTCAGCTCCTCCTCGGTGTAGCCGAAGGTCTGCTGCCGGCGCCGCACCGAGTCGTGGGTGTAGACGATGTGCTCGCGCGGCGGCAGCTCGCCCAGCTCGATCAGGCCGGCGTGCAGCCACTCGTCGTACGGCCGGGCGGCGGCCAGCTCGGCCTTGATCTCGTCGTCGTGCACGATCCGGCCGGCGACGGTGTCGACCAGGAACATCTTCCCCGGCTGGAGCCGGCCCTTGGCGACCACCGAGGCCGGGTCGAGGTCGAGCACGCCCGCCTCGCTGCCCAGCACGACCAGCCCGTCGGTGGTGCGCCACCAGCGGCCGGGACGCAGGCCGTTGCGGTCCAGCACCGCGCCGACGATCTCCCCGTCGGTGAAGGCGACCGAGGCGGGGCCGTCCCACGGCTCCATCAGGCTGGCGTGGAAGCGGTAGAAGGCACGCTTGTCGGCGCGCATCTCCGGGTCGTTCTCCCACGCCTCGGGGATCATCATGAGCACCGCGTGCGGCAGGCTCCGCCCGGCCAGGTGCAGCAGCTCGAGGACCTCGTCGAAGTTGGCCGAGTCGGAGGCGCCGGGCGTGCAGACCGGGAAGACCCGGCGGAGGTTGCCGGGCAGGTTCGGGGTGCGTAGCAGCGCCTCCCGGGCCTGCATCCAGTTCCGGTTGCCGCGAATGGTGTTGATCTCGCCGTTGTGGGCGATGAACCGGTACGGGTGGGCCAGCGGCCAGGAGGGGAAGGTGTTGGTGGAGAACCGCGAGTGGACCAGGGCGATGGCGCTGACCATCCGCTCGTCGGTCAGCTCCGGGTAGAACGCGGGCAGCTGCTCCGGGGTGAGCATCCCCTTCCAGACCATGGTCCGCGCCGACAGCGACGGGAAGTACGCCGGCACCCCGCGCTCGGCGGTCTCCCGCTCGGCCTGCTTGCGCACGCAGAACGCCACCCGGTCCAGGTCGAGCCCGGTGAGCGGGGAGCCGGCCGGGCCGGCGGGCGAGGCGGTGAGCCGCCGCGCGGCGAGGAACAGCTGCCGGACCCTTGGCATCGCCGCCAGGGCGGTCTCGCCGAGGCCGCTCGGGTCGGTCGGGACGTTCCGCCAGCCGAGGATCTCCGCCCCCTCGACCAGGGCGTACTTCTCCACCACCTGGCGGGCCCGGGCCTCGGCCGCGTCGTCGTCGGGCAGGAACACCAGGCCGGTGGCGTAGTGGCCGGCGGGCGGCAGCGGGACGCCGGCGACCGCGCGCAGGAACGCGTCCGGGACCTGGATCATGATGCCGGCGCCGTCACCGGTGTTGTGCTCCGCGCCCCGGGCACCCCGGTGGTCCAGCCGGCAGAGCGCCGCGAGGCCGTTGGCGACGACCTCGTGCGAGCGGCGGCCGTGCAGGTCGGCCACGAAGGCCACCCCGCACGCGTCGTGCTCCCGGGCGGGATCGTAGAGCCCCGTCGCCTGAGGGGTCAGCGGGCTGAGAGAGTACGGAAAGGCCACCGGGCCTCCTGTCGTCACTCCGGTCGGATCTTGTCTCGGGACGACGTCGGCCCTTGCTGGCTAATTGAGTCTACGTTAGGGCGAGTGGCGCAAGGCCAGTGCAGATTGATCACACCTTCCAAACTCTGGGACGTGTAGTCTCGCCGGGTGGATGTCGTACGCGCCGACGTACTCGACCGGTTGGAACGCTTCTACGACGCGGTGCCCCGGGACGGCGCCCGTGTCGAGGAGTACGGCCCGCTGGTGCTCTTCGTCCGGGACGGCGCCGGTTGGCCGTTCTACGCCCGGCCCCGGCTCGGCGCCACCACGCCGCCCGCGCTGGCCGACGTCAACGCGGTGCGGGCCCGACAGCGCGAGCTCGGCCTGCCGGAGGCGTTCGAGTGGGTGCACGAGGTCACCCCCGACCTGCTGGCGGTGGCCCGCTCGGCGGGGCTGTCCGTGCTGGAGGCACCGCTGATGGTGCTGGACCCGGCCCGCCTGCCCGAGCCGGCGGCGCTCAGCGACGTACCGGTGCGGGTCCTCGACCCGGCCGACCCGGGCTTCGCGGCGGACGTGGCGGTCCGGCGGGCCGTCGCGGCGGTGGGCTTCTCGAACGGCGGCACCACGCGGGGCGCGGCCGGGCCGGCCGAGCGTGACGCCGCGGTCTCCCGGCTGGACGTGGCCGCCCTGGAGGAGGAGGCCGTCCGGATCGCCGACGGGCGGCGCATCTCCGCCCTCGCCGAGACCCTGGAGCAGGGGGCGCTGGCCAGCGGGATGGCGATGCGGGTCGGCGACGTGGCGGAGATCGCCGGGGTGGCCACCCTCCCGGTGGCCCGCCGGCGCGGGCTCGGCGGGGCGCTCACCGCCGCCCTCGCCCGCGAGCTGCGCGCCGCCGGCACCGACCTGGTCTTTCTCTCCGCCGGCAGCGAGGAGATCGCCCGGGTCTACCTGCGGGTCGGCTTCCGCCGGGTCGGCACCGCCTGCATCGCCGAGCCCGCCGCCCTCATCAACTGACCGGGCGGGCCCGCCCTCAGGCCGGCGGGTGCCAGGAGACGGCGGCGGAGGCGGCCGTGTTGCGCAGCCGGGGGCTGATCGTGCCGAGCGCGGCGTCGCGGGCGCGCAGCGCCAGCCGGCCCCGGGCCCGCAGGACCGCCGACATCCGCCGGGTCTGTCGCACCATGGTCGCCGCCCGGGGCCGGCGCAGCCGGTCGTACGCGGCCACCGCGTCGGGCAGCCGGGACTCGCGCAGCAGCGCGGAGAGCGTGGCGGCGTCCTCGAAGGCGAGGCAGGCGCCCTGCCCGAGGTGCGGGGGCATGGCGTGCGCGGCGTCACCGAGCAGCACCACCCCGCCCGGCCCCGCCGGGAAGCCGTACGCCCGGGGCAGCGGCCGCAGCTCGCGGATCTCCTGCTGCACCAGGTCGGCCGCCTCGGTGGCGTCGAGCAGCTCGGCGATCGGCGCGGGCCAGCCCGCGTACCAGCGCTTGAGCAGGGCGAGCTGCGTCTCCGGCGGCTCCGGGCGGGGCGCGCCGGCGGCGGTGGCCACCCAGTAGATGCCACCGCGGCGGGAGGCGCCCGCGCTGCCCCGCTCGCCCAGCGAGGCGGCCACGAAACGGTAGCCGGCACCCAGCGTCTCCCCGTGCACCGGCATGTCGTCGGGGAGTTTCGGGGCCCGGTACCAGGGGATGACCGCCCGCCAGGCGGCGCAGCCGGAGCTGACCACCGTCGCCTCCGGGGCGAGCTGCCGGCGGATCTCGCTGTCCGTGCCGTCGGCGGCGACCACGAGATCCGCGGTCAGGGTGTGCCGGCCGTCGCCGACCGCCGGGCGTTCCCCGGGGACCGCCCGGACGGTCCGCACGGTCACCCCGGTCCGCAGCTCCACCTGGTCACCCAGGCCGGCGATGAGCGCGTCGTGCAGGTCCTCCCGGTGCACCACCACCGGCGTCCGCTCCGCCGGGGTGGGACGCGGCTGCGCCAGCCAGTGCCCGTCGGGGCGGCGTACCCCACCGTCCGGGAGCGGGGTGGCGATCGCGTCCAGCCCGGCGCCGAGGCCGAGGGCGCGCAGCGCGCGTACCCCGTTGGGCCACAGCACGACGGCGGTCGGCTCCGGGCGGACCCGGTCGGCCCGATCGAGGAGGGTGACCCGCCACCCGGAGCGGGCCAGCGCACCGGCCACCGCCAGGCCGCCGAGGCCGGCGCCGACCACCACCGCGGTACGCATCGCTCCCCCGCTCAGCTGTCCCGGTCGCGGGCGGACGCCGTGGCGTCGGCGTCCGCCGGGGCGGTGCCGGCCTCGACCGCCGCCGGCTCCTCGTCCCGCGCCGCCGGCTCCTCGTCGACCGCCGCCGGCTCCTCGTCGGGGAGCGTGCCGGTCTCCCGGTACGTGCGGAACTGCTCCTCGTCGACCACCCGGTAGCCCTCCGGCGCGACCTGGCGCGGCCCGGCCTCCGCGGCGGCGAGGTCGACCTGCGACACGTCGCCGCCGGCGGGCGGGACCGGGGCGGCCGGGGCGCCGATCGGGACCAGGTACTCGCGGGGCCCCCGGACCCGCACGAAGTAGACGAGCGCGCCGAGGAAGACCAGGGCCGCGGTCCACACGTTGAGGCGCAGGCCCAGGATGTGGTTGGCCTCGTCGGTGCGCATCATCTCGATCCAGAACCGGCCCACGGTGTAGCCCATGACGTAGAGCGCGAAGGCCCGGCCCCGGCCGAACCGCAGCTTCCGGTCGAGGGCGAGAACAAGGCCGGCGACGCCGACGTTCCAGAGCGCCTCGTAGAGGAAGGTCGGGTGATAGAGCCCCGGCTCGAGGACCGGGTGCCCGGCGGCGTCGCGCAACGCGTGCCCGGGACGTTCCGGATCCATCACGTGCACCCGGAGGCCCCAGGGCAGGCTGGTGGGCCCGCCGTACAGCTCGTTGTTGAACCAGTTGCCGAGCCGGCCGACCGCCTGGGCCAGCGGCAGGCCCGGCGCCAGCGCGTCGGCCACCACCGCGAACGGGATGCCGAGCTGCCGGGCGGCCATCCAGGCGCCGATCGCGCCGCCGGCGACCGCGCCCCAGATGCCGAGCCCGCCCTCCCAGATGGCGAACACCTTGAGCAGGTGCCCCCCGGCGCCGAAGTACTTCTCGGGCGAGGTGATCACGTGGTAGATCCGCGCGCCGACGATGCCGGCCGGCACCGCCCAGATGGCGATGTCGAGCACCGCGCCGGGGGCGACGCCGCGCCGGCGCAGCCGGTGCTCGGTCACCACGCAGGCCACCGCGATGCCGACGATGATGCAGAGCGCGTACGCCCGGAGCGGAAACGGTCCGAGCTGCCAGACGGCGGTGCTGGGGCTGGGCAGGGCCGCCAGTGGGGTCATCGGGGCGAGGGTCACGGGTGAACACGCTACCCGTGCGGACCGTGCTTCCGGCACCCCGGTCGGCCCGCCGTGCGGGTCGGCTGACTTCTGGTTTGCGCGGTCGTAGGGTGTTTGTCCATGAGCGCACTCACCTGGGCGGTCGCCGCGGTCGTCACCGACCAGGCCGGCCGGGTGCTGCTCTGCCGACGCTCCGGCGGCGGGCGCTGGGCGTTGCCGGGTGGGCGGCTGCGCCGCGACGAGAGCCCGCTGCCGGCGGCGGTACGCGCGGTCCGGGCGGAGACCGGTTGGCGGGTCGAACTGGTCGACCTGGTGGGTCTCTACCGGCTCGGCGACCACGCCGGGGCCCCACCACCGGCCGGCCGCTGCGGGGCGCTGCCGGACGTGCTGGTACACGTGTTCCGCGCCCAGGCCCGCGACGACGGGCCAGCCGGCCCCCCGGTCGGCGGCTGTCAGCTGAGCTGGCACCCACCGGACGCGCTCCCCGAGGCGCTGACCCCGACCACCCGCGCCGCCCTCGCCGACGCCCTGGCCGGCCGGTCAGGGGCGTTGCGGGAAACGCCACCGGAGACCGTGCCGGCCGGCCAAAACGGCGGATCGGAATCAACCGGGGCCGGGGGCGCGCCGCCCGGGCAGCGGACCGCCGGCCCGCTCGGGGCCGGCCAGCGGCGCCCCTGACCGGCGTGGACCCTGACCGGCGGTGGCCCAGACCGGCGGTGGCCCAGACCGGCTGTGACCGGTCTGCGGTGGCTCCGGTCGGCGGTTGGTCGGCAGGGGGCGAGGTGACTCGGGAGCTCCTTTGGAGCTGATGTCGCAGACGACTCGCCCGGGACCGGGCTGTTTCACCCGCACCGGCCGGGAGTTCCCACGGATTACGGGGTGAGGTCGGACCGGACAGGCCCCGAGATCGTGGACGACTCAGCTCCAAAGGGCATGAACAGCGATGCCACGGGCGGCGCCGAGGCGCTTCGCCAGCGCTTCGGCCCGCGCCGCCCCGAGGGCCCGAGGGCGGTCGCCGTCCCACGGCGTACCGCTCAGGACAGACGGCCGCTCAGGACAGACGGCCGCTCAGGACAGACGGCCGCTCAGCACAGCCGGTGGCCAGCCGGGGCCGGCGCAGTCAGCGGACCGGGTTACGCACGCCCTCGGCGAGCTCGGCACTCAGCGCGCGCAGGGCGGCCAGGCCGGCGGCCTGGTCCGGGGCGTCGAGCACGCAGCGGACGAGCGCGCTGCCGACGATGACCGCGTCGGCGTATCCGGCGACCGTGCCGGCCTGCGCGCCGGTGCCCACGCCCAGCCCGACGCCGACCGGCAGGTCGGTGACCGCACGCGCCCGGGAGACCAGGACCGGCGCCGCCTCGGAGGTCTGCGCCCGGGCGCCGGTGACCCCCATGATCGCGGTCGCGTAGACGAAGCCTCGGCAGTGCTCGGCCGTCATCTTCAGCCGCGCGTCCGTGGACGACGGGGAGACCAGGAACGTGCGGTCCAGCCCGTACGCGTCGGAGGCGGCCAGCCACTCGCCGGCCTCCTCGGGGATGAGGTCCGGAGTGACCAGGCCGGTGCCACCGGCCGCGGCCAGGTCGCGGGCGAAGGCGTCGACGCCGTACTGCTCGACCGGGTTCCAGTAGGTCATGGTGACCACCGACGCGCCGGTCGCCGCCACCGCCTCGATGACCCGCAGCGTGTCCCGGGTACGCACGCCGCCGGCCAGGGCGATGTCGCTGGCCCGCTGGATGACCGGGCCGTCCATCACCGGGTCGGAGTAGGGGATCTCCACCTCGATGACGTCCACGCCGGCCTCGACCATGGCCTTCATCGCGTCGATGCTGCCCTCGACGGTCGGGAACCCGGCCGGCATGCAGCCGACCAGCACGGCCCGGCCGTCCGCCCGGGCCTTGTCGAACGCCACGCCGATCCGGCTCACGCCACCGCCTCGCTTCGCTCCGCGGCGGCGCGAGCCGCCACGCTGCTGAGCTGAATGGTTCGCTCGCTCCGCTCGCTCACGCCTACTCCTTGTCGAGGATGCCGAAGTAGCCACCGGCGGTGTGCACGTCCTTGTCGCCCCGCCCGGAGAGGTTGACCACGATGACCGGCTCCCGGCCCAGCTCGGCGGCGAGCTGCGGGGCGATCTTGCAGGCCCCGGCGAGCGCGTGCGAGCTCTCGATGGCCGGGATGATCCCCTCGGTACGGCAGAGGAGCTCGAACGCGGCCATCGCCTCGTCGTCGTCGACCGGCAGGTACGTCGCCCGGCCGCTGTCGTGCAGCCACGCGTGCTCCGGCCCGACGCCCGGGTAGTCCAGCCCGGCCGAGATCGAGTGCGACTCGATCGTCTGCCCGTCTGCGTCCTGCAGCACGTACGTGCGGGTGCCGTGCAGCACACCCGCGGAGCCGCCGGTGATGCTGGCCGCGTGCCGGCCGGTCGCCACGCCCTCGCCGCCGGCCTCGAAGCCGTAGAGCCGGACGCCGGCGTCGGGCACGAAAGCGTGGAAGATGCCCAGCGCGTTGGAGCCGCCGCCGACGCAGGCGGCGACCGCGTCCGGCAGCGCGCCGGTCAGGTCGAGGCACTGCTGGCGGGCCTCCTCGCCGATGCCGCGCACGAAGTCGCGGACCATCTCCGGGAAGGGGTGCGGGCCGGCGGCGGTGCCGATCAGGTAGTGGGTGCTGTCGACGTTGGCGACCCAGTCCCGCATCGCCTCGTTCATCGCGTCCTTGAGCGTCCGCGAGCCGTTGGTGACCGGGACGACGGTGGCGCCGAGCATCCGCATCCGGGCCACGTTGAGCGCCTGCCGCTGGGTGTCCACCTCGCCCATGTAGACCACGCACTCGAGGTCGAACAGGGCGGCGGCGGTGGCGGTGGCCACGCCGTGCTGGCCGGCGCCGGTCTCGGCGATCACCCGGGTCTTGCCCATCCGCTTGGTGAGCAGGGCCTGGCCGAGCACGTTGCGGACCTTGTGCGCGCCGGTGTGGTTGAGGTCCTCCCGCTTGAGCAGGATCCGGGCGCCGGCCTTCGCGGAGAACCGCCGGGCCTCGTAGAGCAGCGAGGGGGTGCCGGCGTAGTCCCGCAGCAGGGCGTCGAACTCGGCGAGGAAAGCCTCGTCGGTGATCGCCTTCCGGTACGCCGCGTCCAGCTCGTCGAGCGCCGCGACCAGCGCCTCCGGGACGAAGCGCCCACCGAACCGGCCGAAGTGACCGGCGGCGTCGGGGACCCGGGCGGCCGGGGCGTCAGCGGTCATGGCGCTGTCCTCTCGCTGCGTGTCGGGCCCGGCGCGGCTCAGCGCACCGGGCGGGGCGTGGCCGGGTGGTTGCCGGCGTTGACCAGCTCGGAGACCGCCTCGCGGGGGCTCTTCTGGGTGACCAGACCCTCGCCGACCAGCACCGCGTCGGCACCCGCCGAGGCGTACCGGATGAGGTCGTGCGGACCGCGTACCCCGGACTCGGCGATCTTGACGACGCTGCTGGGCAGGCCGGGCGCGATCCGCTCGAACACCGACCGGTCGACCTCCAGGGTACGCAGGTCACGGGCGTTGACGCCGATCACCTGCGCGCCGGCCTCCAGGGCCCGGTCGGCCTCCTCCTCGGTGTGCACCTCGACCAGCGCGGTCATGCCGAGCGACTCGATCCGCTCCAGCAGCCCGACCAGCACGTTCTGCTCGAGGGCCGCGACGATCAGCAGCACCAGGTCGACGCCGTGCGCCCGCGCCTCGTGCACCTGGTAGCTGGAGACGACGAAGTCCTTGCGCAGCACCGGAATGCCGACCGCGGCCCGCACGGCGGCCAGGTCGTCCAGCGACCCGCCGAACCAGCGGCCCTCGGTGAGCACGCTGATCGCCCGGGCGCCCCCGGCCGCGTACTCGCTGGCCAGGTCGGCCGGATCGGCGATCTCGGCCAGCCGTCCCTTGGACGGCGACGAGCGCTTCACCTCGGCGATCACCGCCACGCCCGGCCGGCGCAGGGCCGCGTACGCGTCCAGCGGCGGCGGCGCGGCGGCGGCCAGCTCACGGATCCGCTCCAGCGGCACCTGTTCCTGCCGCCGGGCCACGTCCTCGCGCACGCCGGCCAGGATCTCGTCGAGTACGCCTGCGGACGCCGCCGACCCGGCCTCGTCCCCCTCCGCGCGCGCATGCTCAGCAGTCACCAACGGACTCCCCTCTCCGGGTGTCATGGGCCGATGCTAGGGGGCGCCACGTGGCGACAAGTGCCGGGGGTATGGCGCTCCTCACCACAGGGGCTGTGGCATGATGGCCGACCTGCGTGAACGGGATGTCACGCAGGGCCACCCCCCGGACGTTGTGACCAAACTCAAGGACGAACGACTCTGCCCAGGTCGCCCCGGCTCCCGGACAGTTGACCTGGACGTCATGGCGGCGAAACGCGAGCCGGGCAGGATTCCGCTCGGGCAGACTCGATGCGACGCCCGTCAGCCGGCGTCAACGATCTCGTGCGGAGTGACCATGAGCGCCAACGGGCCGAACCACATCGGGCTCACCACCATCTCCCGGACGGTCGCCTCGCTCGCCGTCGGCGTGGTGCACACGCTGGAACGCGCCGTGATCGGCGACCGCCGGATGCGGACCGCGCGCGGCAACGCCTGGGAGGCCGTCTGCGCCGACCGGGCGCGCGCCGCCCAGCGCCGCGAACTGGACCGGCTGGTGGCCGAGCTGGTCGCCGCCCGCGTCGCGGTCGCCGAACGCCCCGACGAGCACGACGGCCAGCCGGTCAGCTGACCGTCGGGTCCTCGCCCCGGTCGAGCGCCTCCCAGGCGTCCCGGGTGCCCCGTTCCACCGCCGGCCGGCCGGTGTCCGCCGGCCGGGCCGACCGCTCGTAACGGGCACCCATCGCCGGCCAGCCGTCGCCGCGCAGCGCGGTGAACACCCCGCCGGCCGCCGCGAACAGCCCGCCGACCAGCACGAGCGCCGGCCACTGCCGGCCGACCCCGCCGCCGACAGCGGCGGTCAGGCCGTACCCGCCGCCGGCCGCCACGGCCAGCCCGACCAGAGTCAGCAGACCGCCCAGCAGGCGCCGGAGCCGGCCCCGGGTGGCCAGCACCGCGCCGCCGCCGGCCAGCCCGACCAGGGCGAGGGCGGAGACCCAGGGCAGCAGGTCCGCGCCCGCGCGGGCGTGCCGCACCGGCGGCAGCGACCCCCGGGCGGCCAGCTCGACCGACCAGGTCCGGGTCACCGCCCACAGGCTCAGGCCCGCCCCGGCCAGGCAGAGCAGCATCGCGTACGTCAGCTCGCGCCGGCCCCGGGCGGCTGCACTCCTCGCGCTCACCGGACCCGCCTTTCGTTCGCGACTGCGGGGCTCCGCTGCGCTGCGCTCCTCGCGCTCACCGGACCCGCCTTTCGTTCGCGACTGCGGGGCTCCGCTGCGCT
>NZ_JBEYER010000007.1:0-52003 GCF_040634005.1 Micromonospora sp. NPDC007271 | reverse complement strand
TGCACTCCTCGCGCTCACCGGGCCGGCCGCAGGGTCTCGGCGGCGGCGATCGCGGCGAGCACTGCGGCGGCCTTGTTCCGCGTCTCCTGATCCTCCGCGGCGGGATCGGAATCGGCCACCACCCCGGCCCCGGCCTGCACGTAGGCGCGGCCGTCGCGGATCAGCGCGGTCCGGATCGCGATGGCCATGTCCAGGTCACCGCCGAAGCCGAAGTAGCCGACGGTGCCGCCGTAGAGTCCCCGGCGGACCGGCTCCAGCTCCTCGATGATCTCCATGGCCCGCACCTTCGGTGCCCCGGACAGGGTGCCGGCGGGGAAGGTGGCGGCCAGCGCGTCGAAGGCGGTGCACTCCGGGCGCAGCTCCCCCACCACCGTCGAGACGATGTGCATGACGTGGCTGTACCGCTCGATGGTGGCGAACTCCGGCACCTCGACCGTGCCCGGACGGCACACCCGCCCCAGGTCGTTGCGGCCCAGGTCGACCAGCATGACGTGCTCGGCGCGCTCCTTCGGGTCGGCGAGCAGCTCGGCGGCGAGCCGGGCGTCCGCCTCGGGGGAGCTGCCCCGCGGCCGGGTGCCGGCGATCGGGTGCAGCAGCGCCCGCCGCCGCCCGTCCGCGCCCGTGCTCACCTTCAGGTGCGCCTCCGGCGAGGAGCCGACGATGTCGAAGCCGTCGAAGCGCAGCAGGTACATGTACGGGCTGGGGTTGGTGGTGCGCAGCACCCGGTAGACGTCGAGCGGGTCGGCGTGGGTGTCCCGCTCGAACCGCTGGCTGAGCACGATCTGGAAGCACTCGCCGGCCCGGATCGCCTCCTTGGCCGCCGCCACCGCCTTCGGGTAGCCGCCCTCGGCCGTACGGCAGGCCACGTCGCCGGCCGGGGGCCGGGCGACCGTCGAGATCATGGGCGGAATCGGTCGGGACAGGGCGGCGGTCATCGCGTCCAGTCGCCCCACCGCGTGGTGGTACGCCGCCGCGACCAGCTCCGCCCGGCCGGGCGTGTCCAGCGGCGGCAGGACCGCGTTGGCGACCAGGACGGCCGAGCCCTCGTAGTGGTCGAGCACCACCAGATCGGTGGCGAGCATCATGCCCAGCTCGGGCACGTCGAGGTCGTCCTCGGTCAGCTCGGGCAGCCGCTCGAAGCGGCGGACCAGGTCGTACCCGAGGTAGCCGACCATGCCCCCGGTCAGCGGTGGCATCCCGCTGGCCGGGTCCCAGGCCGGGCCGGCCAGGGCGGCGACGGTCTCGCGGAGCACCGTCACCGGGTCACCGGCGGACGGCACCCCGGCCGGCGGCTCACCGACCCAGACCGCCGCGCCGTCCCGTTCCGTGAGGGTGGCGGCGCTGCGCACGCCGACGAACGAGTACCGGGACCAGGCCATGCCGGCCGAGCCGACGCCCTGCTCGGCGGACTCCAGCAGGAACGTGCCCGGGCCGCCGGCGAGCTTGCGGTAGACGCCCACCGGGGTCTCCGCGTCGGCCAGCAGCCGGCGGGTGACCGGCACGACCCGCCAGCGGGCCGCCAGTTCGGCGAAGGCGCCCTGGTCCGGGCTGATCGTGCCGTCCGTCATGACGTCGCCTCCGGGAAGCTGACCGGCAGCTCGGTGAAGAAGCAGGTGCGGTGCCCGGTGTGACAGGCCGGGCCGACCTGGTCGACGCTGATCAGCAGGGCGTCCCCGTCGCAGTCCAACGCCACCGAGCGCACGTACTGGTGGTGGCCCGAGGTGGCGCCCTTGACCCAGTACTCCTGGCGGCTTCGCGACCAGTAGGTGGCCCGGCCGGTGGTCAGCGTGCGGTGCAGCGCCTCGTCGTCCATCCAGGCGACCATGAGCACCTCGCCCGAGTCGTGCTGACGCACCACCGCGGCCACCAGGCCGTCCGGGGTACGGCGCAGGCGGGCCGCGATGGCCGGGTCGAGCCGGGACGGGCGGGCCGGGCCGGGGGCCACGGCACCGCCGGAGCTGGCGGGGGCGCCGGTCAGCGGCGCGTCAGAGGCGGGCACGGTGAGCCATTCTCCCGCACGCGGCGCCGGCACCGCCGACGTGTCCCGGGAGGTGGCCCCGAGACCGCCGAGCTCGCGGGTCAGTTGCGCCAGGTAGCGGTCCAGCCGGCCGTCGACCAGCGCGTCCGCCAGGTCGGCGCCGGCCACCGCGGCGATCTCCCCGGCGCACGGGCGGACCAGCGGGACGACCCCGGTGACCAGGCGGCCGGCCGCGGCGGCGACCTCGCCGGTGCCGCCGGGGCGCAGCCCGAGGCAGAGCAGCATGTCGTCGCGGTAGCCGGGCGGGGCGACCGGGAGGTCCAGCGCGGCGGCGAGGGCGTCCCGGCGGGAGGCCACCCGGACCGTGGGGTTGACCAGCCGCAGCACGGACGGGCAGAGCCGGGCCAGGTCGCCGGCGGCGAGCCGCACCCCGACCGGGTCGCCGCCCCACCGGGCGCCGGCGACCTTGCCCAGGGTGGCGATCAGTTCCTCCAGCCGGGGCTCGTCGGCGGGTTGGCAGAGCACCGGCAGGTCGATCCGGCGCCGCCACTCGGGCGCGGCCCAGATCAGCCGGGCCGGCGCGGTGACCGGCAGCCCGAACGCCCAGTCCGCCGGTTGGCCGAGCCGGTGGACCCAGGAGCGGACGTCCCGGGCGGCGACCGAGACGTGCACCAGCCGGCCCTCGAACTCGGCCAGGTACACCCGTCGCTCGGCGTACGGGGTGGTGGCCGAGGGCGCGGCGACCGGCGGGGCCGCCGACCCGGCGACCGGTGCCGCCGGCCCCTCCTCGTCGGCGACCAGCACGTCGACGTCGACGTCGCTGTGCTCGGTCGCGGCCTGCCGCGCATGGCTGCCGCGCAGCATGATGCCGATCACTGGACGGTCGGCGGCCTGCCGGAGACGGGCGGCCCACTCGTCGAGGAATCCGGTGTCGGGCAGCGGAGCGGGACCCACCGCGACATGGTGCCGGAGTCCGATCTTCGGCGCAATGACCGTTGCCGGACCCGGTGTCCGGTGCGGGCGTTACTGTCCGAGGAATACGGTTGCTGCCTCGGGGTACCTTTCCGGACGTCGGGTCACGCCAACTCCTCCTCCGCCCGCCGATACGCGTCGATCTTGTAGTCGAGCACCCTGAGGTCCTCCTCCAGTTCGGCCATCCGGGCCAGCACCCGGGTCCGGTGCGCCTCGAAGAGGGCCCGTCGGGCGCCCAGCGTCCGGTCACCCTGCCGGGCCAGCTCGGCGTAGCGGCGCATGTCCCGCACCGGCATCCCGGTCCGCCGCAGCCGGGTGAGCAGGAACAGCCAGTTGACGTCGGACTCGGTGTAGCGCCGGCGGCCCGAGGAGTCCCGCCCCACCGGGGCGACCAGCCCCTCCTGCTCGTACCAGCGCAGCGTGTAGGTGGTCAGGCCGACCCGTTCCGCCGCCTCACCGACGGTGAGGCTCGTCTCCCGCGTGCTGATGTCCACCCTTCCAGGTTCCCAGTTCGACGGCGCTCGAAGTCAACCCGTTGCCCCACGGCGACAACTCAACTAGCGTTGAGTTCAACAGATGATGAGTTTTGGAGGCGGGCATGGACGACGCGGTCGTGGTCCGTGACCTGGTGGTCGAGCGGGGCCGGCGGCAGGTGCTTCAGGGCATCTCCTGCGCGGTTCCCCGCGGCACGGTCACCGGGTTGCTCGGGCCCAGCGGCAGCGGCAAGACCACCCTGATGCGCGCGATCGTCGGGGTGCAGACCGTCACCTCGGGCGCGGTCTCCGTGCTCGGCCGGCCGGCCGGCGCCGCGGAGCTGCGCCACCAGGTCGGCTACCTCACCCAGGCGCCCAGTGTCTACGCCGACCTGACCGTCCGGGAAAACGCGCGCTACTTCGCGGCGCTGCACGGACGCGGCCGGGCCGAGGCGGACGGCGCGGTGGCCGACGTGGGCCTGACCGAGGCCGCCGACCAACTGGTCGGCACGCTCTCCGGCGGGCAGCGCAGCCGCGCCTCACTGGCCTGTGCCCTGGTCGGCGACCCGGAGCTGGTCATCCTCGACGAGCCCACCGTCGGTCAGGACCCGGTGCTCCGGGCCGACCTGTGGGCCCGGTTCCACGCCATGGCCGCCGCCGGCACCACGCTGCTGGTGTCCAGCCACGTGATGGACGAAGCGGCCCGCTGCGACCGGCTGCTGCTCATCCGGGACGGCCGGCTCATCGCCGACGACACCCCGGACGCGGTCCGCGCCACCACTGGCGTGCAGGACCTGGAGGAGGCGTTCCTACGGTTGATCAGAGCGAGCGAGGCGGGCCGCGACGGCCACGCCGGCAGGGAGGCGTCATGAGCGCGAGGAGTGAGCCGGTGTGGCGAGCCCCAGCGGTCGCGAACCGCGGTGGCATCGTGAACCCGCGGATTCTGGCCGCGACCACCGAGCGCATCCTGCGTCAGCTTCGGCACGACCGGCGCACCATCGCGTTGCTGGTGGCGGTGCCGATCGTGCTGCTCACCCTGGTCTACTTCATGTACGTCGACCAACCCCACCCGCCGGGGCAGCCCACGGTCTTCGACCGGGTGGCGCTGATCATGTTGGGGTTCTTCCCGTTCATCATCATGTTTCTGGTGACCAGCATCGCCATGCTGCGCGAGCGCACCACCGGCACCCTGGAGCGGCTGCTCACCACCCCGTTGGGCAAGCTCGACCTGCTCTTCGGCTACGGCATCGCGTTCGGGCTGGCCGGCGTGGTGCAGGCCACCATCGCCTCGGCCGTGGCGTACTGGGTGTTCGGGCTGAGCACCGCCGGCAGCAGCGGGCTCGTGATCATGATCGCTGCGGTCAACGCGGTGCTCGCGGTCGCGCTCGGGCTGTTCTGCAGCGCCTTCGCCCGCACCGAGTTCCAGGCCGTACAGTTCATGCCGATCGTGGTGGCGCCACAACTGCTGCTCTGCGGGCTGTTCGTGCCCCGGGACCAGATGGCCGGCTGGCTCCAGGCGATCAGCGACGCGCTGCCCCTGTCGTATGCCGTGGAGGCGCTGCAGGAGGTCGGCGCGCACGCCGAGGCGACCGGGACCATGTGGCGCGACGTGGCGATCGTCGCGGGGTCGGCGCTGCTGGCGCTGGTGCTCGCCGCGGCGACGCTGCGCCGGCGCAGCGGCTGACGGCGTCCGTGGCCCGCTTGGCCGGGACCGGGCCGCTGGCGGAGTGATGGAACAGCGAAGGGCGGCGATGGCGCGGCGTACCGGACGGCGACCCGGCAACCCGGGCACGCGGGAGGGGATCCTCGACGCGGCCCGGACGGCGTTCGCCGAGCGCGGCTTCGACGGCGCGTCCATCCGGGCCATCGCCGCCGCCGCAGCGGTGGACCCGGCGCTGGTGCACCACTACTTCGGCACCAAGGACCAGCTCTTCCTGGCCGCCATGAACGCGCCGTTCGACCCCCGTGAGCTGCTGCCGAAGGTGCTCGCCGGGGACCGCGAGAGCATCGGCGAGCGGCTGGTCCGGCTGTTTCTCGGGTTGTGGGACTCGCCGGCCGGCACCGCCGGAGTGGCGCTGCTGCGCTCCGCGCTCAGCAACGAGTGGACCGCTCGGCTGCTCCGGGAATTCCTGACCACTCAGGTGCTGCGCCGGGTGCTCGACAACCTCGACGTCGACCCGGCCGAACTGCCGCTGCGCGGGTCGCTGGTGGCGAGTCAGCTGATCGGGCTGGCCATGATGCGGCACCTCATCCGGCTGGAGCCGGTCGCCTCCGCCGCCCCGGAAACCCTGGTCACCATGATCGGCCCCACCGTCCAGCGCTACCTCACCGGCCCGCTGCCCACCCCACCGCCGCCAGTCTGATCAAGGAGTTCGCGTCCGCGGACGGCTCGATCCGGACGCGAACTCCCTGATCGACGCGGGCGGTATCGACGCGGGCGGTGAGGTACGGCGGCGGGGCACGGCGGGTACGTCAGCGGGTCTGCTCGAGCCAGGAGGCGTAGAGCAGGGCGTAGACCGAGTCGGGGTCGCGGACCAGCTCGTCGTGGGGGCCACGCTGGACGATGCGGCCCCGGTCCACCACGATCACCTCGTCGGCGGCCTGGGCGGTGGAGAGCCGGTGAGCGATGGCCAGCGTGGTCCGGCCCCGGGTGACCGCGTCCAGGGCGCGCTGCAGGCGTACCTCGGTGGCCGGGTCGACGGCGCTGGTCGCCTCGTCGAGCACCAGCAGGTCGGGGTCGGCGACGTACGCCCGGGCCAGCGCGACCAACTGCCGTTCCCCGACACTGAGCGCCTCGCCGCGCTCGCCGACCGGGGTGTCCAGCCCGGCCGGCAGCCCGGCCAGCCAGTCCGCCAGGCCCAGCTCGGTGAAGGCGGCGGCCAGCTGCGCGTCGGTCAGGTCCGGGCGGGCGAAGCGGACGTTCTCCCCGACGGTCGCGTCGAAGAGGAAGCCGTCCTGCGGCACCATCACCACCCGGGAGCGCAGCGAGTCGAAGCGCACCTGGCGCAACGGCACGCCGGAGAGCAGCACCTCGCCCTCGGTCGGGTCCATCAGCCGGGTGAGCAGCTTGGCGAAGGTCGTCTTGCCGCTGCCGGTCTCGCCGACCACGGCCACCCGGCTCTTCGCCGGGATCTCCAGGGTGACGTCGTGCAGCACCGGCTGCCCGCCCGGGTACGTGAACGTCACGTCCGCGAAGCGGATGTCCAGCGGGCCGTCCGGCAGTTCCCGCCCCTGCTCCCCCGGGTCGGCCACGTCCGGCGCGACGTCCAGCACGTCGAGCACCCGACGCCAGCCGGCGATCGCGTTCTGCGCCTCGTTGAGCACCTCGGTGGCGATCTGCACCGGCTGGATGAACAGGGTCACCAGGAACAGGAACGCGGTGAGCTGCCCGATGGACAGGGTCCGGTCCACGCCGAGGTTCACCCCGACCAGCACCACGCCGGCCAGGGCCAGGCCGGCGGCCAGCTCCCCCACCGAGCTGCCCATGATGCTGATCCGGATGGCCCGCTGCTGGGCCTGCCGCTGCCCCTGGATCGCCGTGTCCAGCCGCTGGGCGGTCCGCCCGGCGATCCCGTACGCCCGGATCACCGGGGCGCCCACCACGCTCTCGCCGATGGTGCCGAGCAGGGTGCCCATCCGCAGGCGAACCAGGCCGTACGCGGCGGCGAGGCGGCGTTGCAGCACCCGGATCACCAGCACCGCCGGGGCGAAGGCGCCGATCACCACCAGGGTCAGCTGCCAGGAGTACGTCAGCATGACGCCGGTGGTCACCACCAGCTGGCCCAGGTTGACGATCAGGATCACGCCGCCCCACTGGAGGAACTGGGTGATCTGGTCGACGTCGCTGGTGACCCGGGAGACCAGCGAGCCGCGCCGCTCGGACTGCTGGTGCAGCATCGACAGGTCGTGCACGTGCCGGAAGGCCCGGGTACGCACCCCGGCGAGGGCGGTCTCGCTGACCGTGAAGAGCCGACGCATCATCAGGTAGCCGCAGGCGGTGGTGACCACCAGCACGGCGGCGGTGGCGATCACGGTCAGCGCGACCACGTCCACGTCGAGACCGCCCACGATGCCGTGGTCGATGCCGCGCTGCACCGCCACCGGCACGGCGACCCGGCCGACCATGTAGACCAGCGCCAGCCCGAGCGTGCCGGCCAGCCCGGTCCGCAGCTCCGGGGAGAGGGCCAGCCCGCGCCGCAGCGTCCGCCAGGTCGACTCGGCCTGCTCCGCCGTCGTCGTACTCGTGCTCACCGGTCAACCTCGACTTCCAGGCCGGAGGTGAGCGGGCGGCTCACCTCGTCGTACGGGCGGGTCTGCTCGCGTTCCTGTTCGGCCTGCTCGTACGCGGTGACCAGGTCGGCGTAGCCGGGCACGGTGGCGAGCAGTTCGGCGTGGGTGCCCCGGGCGACCACCCGCCCCTGCTCCACGTAGATCACCTCGTCGGCGAGCGCGATGGTGGCCCGCCGGTACGCGACCACCAGGATCGACGCGGGCGCGCCTCGGCCATGATTCGGCCTCCGCGCCGCTTGGCGCTCCGGGCCGGATGAAGGCCGATCGTCCGGGGCGCGCAGCCCGGCCAGGATCGCCGCCTCCACCCGCGGGTCCACGGCGCTGGTGGCGTCGTCGAGGACCAGCAGCCGGGGACGGCCGGCGATGGCCCGGGCCAGGGTGAGCCGCTGCCGCTGGCCACCGGAGAGCGAGGTGCCCCGCTCGCCGACCATGGTGTCCAGCCCGTCGGGCAGCGCGGCGACGAAGCCGTCCGCCTCGGCCAGCCGCAGCGCCGCCCAGACCTCCTCGTCGCCGATGCCGGGCCGGTCCAGGGTGATGTTGGCCCGGACCGTGTCGTCGAAGACGAACGGCACCTGGGCGACCAGGGCCACGTTCGCGGCGAGCGAGGCGGCGGTGAGGTCGCGGACGTCGACGCCGTCCAGGGTGACCGCGCCGGTACGCGGGTCGACCAGCCGGACGGCGAGCGAGGCGATGGTGGACTTGCCGGCCCCGGTCGGCCCGACCAGGGCGACCGTCTTCCCGGCCGGCACGGTGAAGGTGACCTCGCCGAGCACCTCGGTGCCGGGCAGGTGGGCCTCGGCCGGCTCGTACCCGAAGTGGACGTCGTGGAAGGCGAGGGTGGCCGGGGCCGGCGCGGCCGGGTCGAGGGTCGCCTCGCCGTACGGCATCTCGCCGGTGGCGTCGAGGACCCGGCGCACCCGGTCCCAGCCGGCGACGCTGCGCGGCAGCTCGGCCAGCACCCAGCCGATGGCGCGGACCGGGAAGGCCAGCACGGTGAACAGGAACGCGACGCTGACCAGCTCGGTGACGTTGATCGCGCCCTGTCGCAGGCGTAGCACGCCGACCACCAGCGCGGCGAGGGTGCCGAGGCTGGGCAGGGTCTCCAACATCGGGTCGAAGACGCCGCGCAGCCGGCCGACGGCGATCAGCGCGTCGCGCAGCTCACCGGCCCGGGCGGCGAACCGCGCCGTCTCCTGCGCCTCGCGGCCCATCGTCTTGACCACCAGCGCGCCGTCGAAGCTCTCGTGGGCGATGCCGCTGACCTCGGCGCGCAGCCGCTGGGCGCGGGCCTGGCGGGGGGCCATCCGGCGGGAGTAGACCACGTTGAGCGCGAAGAGCGCCGGGAAGACCGCGAGCCCGACCAGGGCGAACGCCCAGTCGGTGAAGAAGAGCGCGACCACCGCGCCGACGAGCATCACCAGGGTGCCGACCGCGAACGGCAGCGGCGCGATCGGGTACCAGGCGGCTTCCACGTCGGAGTTGGCGTTGGAGAGCAGCGTGCCGGTGGCGTTGCGGTGGTGCCAGGACAGCGGCAGGTCGAGGTAGCGGCGGGTGACCCGGCGGCGGTAGTCGGCCTGCAGCCGGTACTGCATGTAGCCGGCGCCGAGCCGGCGGCCGAAGATGCCGACCACCCGGAGCACGCTGATCCCGAACAGGGCGGCCGCGGCGAGCGCGAGCGTGCCGCCGGCCACCGAGCCGCGGGCGATGGCCGGGGCGGCCACCTCGCCGACCACCCCGCCCACGACGTACGCGCTGGCGATCACCATGAGGCCGAAGAGCACGCTGCCGGTCACCGCGACCGCGAAGATCCGCGGTTGTTCCCGGATGGCCCGGCCGAGCACCCGCAGCCCTCTGCCGAGGACGTCCCGACTTGTCCCGCTCGCCACGCTGTTCCCCCGCCGTAAGCCGCAGTTTTCTCTCACATCCTTACCGGTCCGGGCCAGCCCCGCCGACCCCGAGCCGATATGTCCACCGTCACGTCCGCCGGCTCACCCGCGCCGACCACGGCGCTTGCCCGCGCCCCCGGGCCGACCGGTCGCCGGCGGGGCCGCACCGCACCCCGGCCGGCCGGCCGCGGACCATCGGCGGTCTACGATCGGGCCATGCCGCGGTACGCCCGATCGGAGCGCGAGGCGCTCGCCGACCTGCTGCTGGAGCTGGGGCCGGACGCGCCGACGATCGACGAGGGATGGACCACCCGCGACCTCGCGGCGCACCTGGTGGTGCGGGAACGCCGGCTGGACGCCGCCGGCGGCATCCTGCTGCCGCCGCTGCGCCGGTACGGCGAGGCCGTCCGCCGGCGGGTGGCCGCCGGGCCGTACGCGGATCTGGTGGCCCGGGTCCGCCGGCCGCCGGTGTGGAGCCCGGTGAGCAACCCGCTCACCGACGAGCTGGCCAACACCCTGGAGTTCTTCATCCACCACGAGGACGTACGCCGGGCACAGCCGGGCTGGCTGCCCCGGGACCTGCCGGCGGCATTCGCGGCGGTGCTCTGGAGGCGGGTCGGCACGCTGGCCCGGCTGGGGTTGCGCCGCTTCCCGGCGGACCTGCTGATCCAGGCGCCCGGCCACGGCGACCGCACCGTCGGCCGGGGCGGCGAGCGGCTGCGGGTGGTGGGCAGCCCCGGCGAGCTGGTGCTCTTTCTATCCGGTCGGCAGCGGGTGGCCCGGGTGCAGGTGGACGGCCCGGAGGCAGCGGCGAACCGGTTACGGAGAGCCCGCCTGGGATTTTGAGCCAGATGACCGGAATCGGTCACGGCGCGGTGACCCATGCGTGACCCGAGTGGCCGTGGCCGATCCCTGCTGTCGTACGCTGCTGTCCCATCGCCGCAATGTGGACGGTGGGACGGGGGAGGGCAGGGATGCGGAGCTTCGCGATCTCGGCGCTGCGCGAACCCCCCTTCCCGGTACACCGGCACCCTGCCGTCGAAGCCGTCGCCGGGCAGAGCGCCGAGTGGGTACGCGAGCTGGGCCTGATCGACAGCCCCACGGGGCTACGCCGGTTGGCCGGCGCCAACCCGGCGGAGCTCGCGGCCCGGGCGTGCCCGGAGGCACCGGCGGGCGGGCTGCGCCTGCTCACCGACCTGATCTGCTGGCTGTTCGTGATGGACGACGCCTGCGACGAGGACGGCCTCGGCGCCAGCCCGACCCGGCTCGCGCCCACCGTGGCCGAGCTGCTGGCGGTGCTCGACCGGCAGGGCGACCCGGCGGCGCCGGCGCCGACCGGCGGGGGTCCGCTCGGGGTCGCGCTGGACGACCTCTGCCGGCGGGTCCGCGCGCGGCAGCGGCCGGCCCTGCTGCTGCGCCTGGTCTCGGAGCTGCGGGAGTACCTGCTGGCGCTGCTCTGGGAGGCGGCGAACCGGGAGCACCAACGGGTGCCCGGGGTGACCGAGTACGTGCAGATGCGCCGGCACACCGGGGGCACCCGGCCCAGCTTCACCCTCACCGATCTGGCGTACGACCAGCTGCCCGAGGCGGGGCGGCGGGCGGATCCGGCGCTGGTCGCCCTGGACGTCCTCGCCGCCGACCTGGTCTGCTGGTGCAACGACGTGTTCTCCTACGGCAAGGAACGCACCGGCACGCCGGACGCGCACAACCTGGTGACCACGATCGCCGGCGAGACCGGGCAGGACGAGGCGGCCGCGCTGCGTGCGGCGGCCACCCGGTTCAACGAGGCCCTGGCCGAGTACGCGGAGCGGGAGGCGGCGCTGGCCAGCGGCGCCGACGAGCCGGTCCGGGCCGTCCTCACCAACCGGCGGAACTGGATCCGCGCCACCTACGACTGGTCACTGGCCGCCTCCCGGTACGCCTGACCGCGGCGTGCCACCGGCCGCCAGCACTAGCCGGTGGCCGGGCACAGGCCATACTCTTCGGTAACCGCAGACTGGCGTGACCCCCGTCACGTCCCTCCATCCCCGAAGGCGGCTGCAGCGATGGCTCTCGATGTACCGTACCGTTCCATCCCGGACATGTTCCTCAAGCGCGTGGCGGCGACCCCCGACCGGCCCGCGTTCGCCCACCCGGCCCCCGACGACTCGGGGCCGGTCTGGCTGAGCTGGGAGCAGGTCGGGCAGCGCGCCAAGGCGGTCGCGGCCGGGCTGCACGGGCTGGGCGTCGGCCTGGAGGACCCGGTGGCGATCCTGGCGAACACCCGGCTCGACTGGGTGCTCGCCGACTTCGGCATCATGTGCGCCGGCGGGGCCACCACCACCGTCTACCCGACCACCGAGCCGGAGGACGCCGTCTACATCGTGGCCGACTCCGGGTCGCGGGTGCTGTTCGCCGAGAACCCGGCCCAGGCGGCGAAGATCGCCGGCGCCGCGCTGCCGGCGCTGACCCACGTGGTGCTCTTCGACGGCGAGCCCGACCCGGCCGCGGCCGTCCCGCAGCTGACCCTGGCCGAGCTGGAGGCGCGGGGGGCGCGGGCGCTGGAGAACGAGCCGGATCTGATCGACATGCTGGTCGCCGGCATCGGCCCCGACCACCTGGCCACACTGATCTACACCTCCGGCACCACCGGCCGCCCCAAGGGCGTCGAACTGCTGCACGGCGGCTGGTGCTGGGAGGGGGTGGCGCAGGAGAAGGTGGGGCTGCTCCGCGACGACGACCTCCAGTACCTCTGGCTGCCGCTGTCGCACTCGTTCGGCAAGACGCTGCTCTGCGGCGTCACCCACGTCGGCCTGCCCACCTACGTGGACGGGCGGGTGGACAAGCTGGTCGAGCTGCTCGGAGTGGTCCGACCGACGCTGATGTGCGGCGCGCCCCGGGTCTTCGAGAAGGTCTACAACAAGGCGGTCACCACGGCCCAGGACGCCGGCGGCGCGAAGGCGAAGATCTTCGCCTGGGGCGTCGCGGTGGGCAAGGAGAAGGTCGCCCTGGAGCAGGCCGGCAAGCCGCTGCCGCTCGGGCTCAGGCTGAGGTACGCGGTGGCCGAGAAGCTGGTCTTCAGCAAGCTCCAGGCCCGACTCGGCGGCCGGATCCGGGTGCTCGTCTCCGGGGCGGCACCGCTGAGCAAGGAGATCGCCACCTTCTTCGCCGCCGCCAACCTGCCCATCTCCGAGGGGTACGGCCTCACCGAGACCAGCGCCGGCAACTTCGTCAACCCGCCGGGCGGGCTGCGCATCGGCACGGTCGGCAGGGCGATGGGTGACCTGGAGTGCCGGATCGACGCCGACGGCGAGATCCTGGTGCGGGGGCGGCCGGTGATGCGCGGCTACCACAATCTGCCCGCGGAGACCGCCGCCGCGTTCACCGAGGACGGCTTCTTCCGCACCGGCGACATCGGCAGCCTGGACGACGGCGGCTACCTGCGGATCACCGACCGGAAGAAGGACCTGGTCAAGACCTCCGGCGGGAAGTACATCGCGCCGTCGCACATCGAGGGCATGTTCAAGGCCATCTGCCCGTACACCTCGCAGGCGGTGGTGATCGGGCAGGCCCGCAACTACTGCACCATGCTGGTCACCCTCGATCCGGACGCGATCAGGGGCTGGGCGGCCGGCGGCCCGCTGGAGGGCCGCGACTACACCGACATCGTCACCTCGCCGGAGGCGCAGGAGATGGTCGAGGGCTACGTGGCGGAGCTGAACGCCAAGCTCAACCGCTGGGAGACGATCAAGAAGGTGACCGTCCTCCCCCGCGACCTCAGCATCGAGGACGGCGAGATCACCCCGTCGCTGAAGATCAGGCGCCGGGGCGTGGAGAGCAACTTCGCCAGCGAGATCGAGAAGATGTACGCGGGCACCCTCGCCGAGCTGTAGCTTCAACAACTCCCGCTCGGCTGGCGGCCGTGCCCCTCCGTCCCGGGGCACGGCCGCCACCGTCCCGGGCCGGGTCACAGGTGCTGCCGGCGCCACCGGCTCTGCTCCGCCTCGGCAGCGAGCTGCTCCTCCAGCGCGAGCTGTCGGATCTGGCGCCGCCGGCCGTCCTCGCTCAGCGTCTCGACCAGCACCGTGGCGACGCAGAGCACCGCCAGCGCCGCCACCGCCACCAGCTCCGGCAGCCAGGCCGCGGCCGGGGCGACCAGGACGATCACCGCCACCCCGACCAGCAGCGGCCGGCGTAGGACGCCCAGCACCAGCAGCGCGCAGCCGGCGACGCTGAGCAGGTAGACGCTGACCCCGCCGTAGAGGACGGTCACCCAGAAGCCGCCGAGCGGCTCTCCCCAGGCCGGCGTGCTCGGCAACGCGGACTCGGCCAGCAGGTCCTTGAGCCCGAGGGCGAAGAAGACGATCCCGGCGACCATCGGCAGATGCAGGTAGGTGTACGCGTTCCGGGCCAGCCGGGCCCGGGGGCCCGGCTCCCGGGCGGCGTGCAACCGCTGCTCGACGCCCAAGGCCAGGGTGTCGAAGTACGCCCACCAGAGCGCCGCGGCGATCGCGACGCCGAGCACGGCGGTCGTCATCACCGGCCCGGTCAGCGGCAGCGTGCTGATGGCCTTCGGCCCGAGTCCGAGCGCGATGATCGACTCGCCGAGCGCCACCAGGATCATCAGGGCGTGCCGTTCCGCCCAGTGCCCGGCGGACGTCACCGCCCAGTACGAGCCGCCCAGGGCGATCCCCGCGCCGTACTCCACCAGCACCGCCCCGGTCCAGCAACCGAGCTGGATCGCGGCCGCGAGGGAACCCCCGGCGACCCGCGGCGGCACCTGCCCGGCGATGACCAGCAGCACCGTGGCGACCAGCGGCAGGGCGGCGAGCAGCCGCCAGCGCCGGAACCCGGCCGGGTCGGACCGGGCCGCCAGACCGAAGACCGCGAGCTGCGAGGCGCGGACCAGGAAATAGCAGACGACGAAGACGAGCGGGCCGTTCAGCCCGCCGGGCTCGTCGACGAACGCGCCCGGGATGCTCAGCACCAGCAGGAAGGTGGCCGCCCCGGTGATGAAGCCGACCACCGGCAGCACGCCCTGATCGGCGCGGACCATGTTGCCGAGGCCGGCGAAACCGGTCCAGGCCCACCAGAGCAGCGCCAGCACGAGCAGCGCCCGGAACAGGTTGACCCAGCTGGGCCGGCTCGCGGTCAGGCCGGTGACGGTGAGGAACGCGAAGGTGAAGATCAGGTCGTAGAAGAGCTCCAGCCGGGTCACCCGGGACCCCGGCGCGCCGAGCCGGACCACGCTCGCCCACCGGCCGCCGCCCCACGTCCCCACCTGCGCAGTCTCCCAGCCGGTGCCGGCCCGGTGAGCGCGATCCGGGCAGGTCGGCACGGTTCGGGCGGCACCCCGTCCTGCCGGTCCGTAGCGGGTGCCGGGCGGCCAGGTGCACCGGCACCCGCTACGGACCCGCCTCGGAGACCAGCGGCTCGCGCAGCACCCGTCTCAGCTGCGCCGTACGCACCGCTTCGACGATCAAGAAGATGATGGAGACGGCGACGAGGACCGCGAGGCTCACCAGCCCGGCCCAGGGGGCGGTCAGCGGGACCAGCGCGACGAACACCAGCGTCGTGATGCCGCGGATCCGCCGGATGCCGCGCTGCGTCCGCCACCAGAAGGCCTGATCGCCGATCAGATAGAGGATCACCCCGCCGTAGAGGGCGAGGTGGGCCAGGGCGGCCAACCCCGTCTCCAGCCCGGGCCTCTGGTGCACCAGCGTGAGCGTCTGGCCCAGACCGAGCGCGACCAGCACGACGCCGGCCACCATCACCGGGTGCAGAAAGGTGTACGCGTCGGCGGCCAGCCGGCTGCGGTCGCCTCCCGTGGCGGTCTCCACGGCGCGTTCCCCGGCGATGGCGTCGACGTCGAAGTAGACCCACCACAGCGTCGCCACCAGCGCCGTGCCGAGAATCGCCCCGACGACCACCAGCGCGGATATCGGCTGGTCGGCCACCGCCCGTCCGGTGGAGATCATCGCCTCGCCGAGCGCGACGATGATGATCAGGCCGTACCGCTCCGCCCAGTGACTGGCCGAACTGATCCGCCACCGCCTGACGTTGACCAGGTACCGGCTGCTGTAGTCGACGGCTACGGCGGCCAGCCACAGGGCGATCCGCAGCGGGCTGTAGGGTCCCCGCACGCCGACCAGTTCGGGCAGCAGCGCGGCGCTCAGCAGCAGGAGGATCGCCAGCCCGGCCGGGAGGGCGAGCAGCAGCAGTTGGCGCTGTAGGTCGGGATTGCCGCGCGCGACCACCCAGAACGAGCCCAGGTGCAGCAGCCGGACGACGCCGTAGCAGGTCGCGAAGACCAGCGGACCGTACAGCCCGACCCGCGACGGGTCGTAGAACGCCACCGGGATCGCGACCGCGATGATGAGGATGTTCGCCGCGACGGCCACGAAAATCAGGCGAGCTCTCGACTCCTCGGCGCGCAGCGCGCTGGACAGCCACGCGAACGCGTTCCAGGCCCACCAGAGGACGGCCAGCGCCGCCAGCCCGCGGACCAGCCCGTGCCAGGTCGGATCGGCGGCCATCAGGCTGGTGACCTGGATGAACGCGTAGACGAAGACCAGATCGAAGAAGAGCTCCTTCGGGGCGACACCGACGACCCGCTGGACGGCGGGCTGGATCTCGCGGTGCAGGACCTGGTGCCGGCCCCGGAAGACGGTACGGTCGGCGAGCACGAGCACGGCCACCAGGCCAGCGAGAATCGCGAGCGCGGCCAGCGCCGGCACCTGGGCCGCCACCGGTATGCCGAGGGCCAGCAGGACGAGGCCGAGCAGCGGCCCGCGGCCCACGATGTGCATCGTGCGCCCTTCGAAGGCGAGCAGCCCCACCAGGTACAGGATCACGCCGCCGTACAGTGCGAGCAGGGACAGCCCGGGCAGCGGCGCCGGTTCGCCGACGACCCCCACCGCCTTCTTGAGGCCGAAGGAGAGCAGGATCAGGCCGCCGATGATCGGCAGGTGCAGGAAGGTGTACGCGTGCCGGGCCAGCCGTACCCGGGCCGCCCCGGACACCCGCTCAAGGGCGAGTTCGGCGGCGAACCGGGCGAGGTCGAAGTACGTCCACCAGAGCACGCCCACGACGCTCACGCTGAGCAGGATGGCGACGACCAGCGGCCAGGTGATCGGTTCGGTGGAGCCGATGCCCCGGCTGACGCCGACGGAGATGATCGTCTCGCCGAACGCGACCATGACGATCAGGGAATGCCGCTCGACCCAGTGCCGTACCGGGATGTCGCGCGCATTCACCACGCCGGTGAGCACCCCACCGCCGTACTCGATGAGGACCGCCAGGAGCAACAGCCCCAGGCGGGCCCACGGATGGATCTCGACGTCGATCAACCGACCGGCCAGCAGCGCCGTGAGCAGCAGCAGCGGGGCGGCACCGAACAGGGGGAGCCAGCCGCGCCGGATCCGCCGCCGGGAGACCGGGTCGGACCTGGCGTAGACCGTCGCGACCATCAGGGCGCCGGCCCGCGCGGCGAGGTAACCCAGCACGAAGACGAGCGGGCCGGGCAGCCCACCGGGCCGGTCGACGTATGCCTCCTGGATCGCCACCCCCAACACGAAGATGATCGCGATGAGGCCGAAGGTGACCACCGGCATGATCCCCCGGTCCAACCGGATGGAGTTGCTGAGCCAGGCGTAGGAGACCCAGCACCACCACAGCAGCGCGAGCAGCAGCAGACCGCGCACGATCCCGAAGAGGTCGAAACTGATGGTGGCCAGGGTGGTCACGTTGAGGAAGGCGTAGACGAAGACAAGGTCGAGGAAGAGTTCCAGCCGGGTCACTCCGCCACTCTCGGCGACCATCTGGAACCGATCGGACAGTCCCCTCGACCTACCGCTGGCCACCGCTTGAGTCTGCCCCGCGGCCGGGTCCGGCGCGGCGCATCCGGCAAGCCCGCCCGCCCCGGCTCAGGCGATGACGGACGGCTCCCGCCACTGCGGGCGGCCGGTCCGGTCCAGGTCGTAGCGGACCGCGGCGAGCCGGCCGACGGCCTCCACCAGGTCGGCGGCGGGCAGCGTGAACGGCAACCGCAGGAACCGCTCGAGGGTGCCGTCCAGGCCGAACCGGGGGCCGGGCGCCAGGCGTACCCCGATCTCCTCCGCCGCCCGGGCGAGGGCGCTGGAGATCGGGCCGTCCAGCTCGGCCCAGAGCGTGACCCCGCCCCGCGGCACCGCGACCCGCCAGTCCGGCAGCCGCTCGGCCAGCGCCCCCACCAGCGCGTCCCGCTGGGCGGTGAGCTGGGCCCGCCGGGCGGCCACGATGCTCGGCGCCTCGGCCAGCAGGTGCACCGCGACGAGTTGGTCGAGCACCGGGCTGGCCATGTCGACGCCGACCCGCGCGGCCGCCAGCCGCTGCACCTGGGGGGCGGACGCCCGGACCCAGCCGATCCGCAGCCCACCCCAGTACGGCTTGCTCATGCCGCCGATGCTGATCACCCGGGAGTGCCGGTCGAACAGGGCCACCGGCGGCGGCAGCGGGGTGTCGTCCAGTGGCAGGTCCACGAAGGACTCGTCGATGACCAGGTCGGTCCCGGCGGCGTGGGCGGCGCCGACGAGGCGCTCGCGCAGCCCGGTCTCCATCAGGTGACCGGTGGGGTTCTGGAACTCGGGGATCAGGTACGCCAGTTTCGGCCGGGCCTGCCGGATGCTGCCGAGCAGCAGGTCGGCGTCCCAGCCCGCGCCGTCGGTGGCCAGGCCGTGGGTGGTGATCCGGGCCCGGCGGGCGGACAGCGCGGCGAGGGCGTTGGGGTAGGTCGGCGACTCCACGAGCACCCCGCCACCCGGCGACAGGGCGAGCCGCAACACCAGGTCCAGCGCGTGCTGGGTGCCGCTGGTGACCATGATCTGCTCCGGGCTGGTCGGCAGCCCCCGCTCGGTGTACGCGTGGGCGACCGCCTCGCGCAGCTCGATGATGCCGGTCGGGTGGTACCCGGCCCCGCCGAGGTAACGCGGCAGGTCCTCGGCGGCGGCCCGGGCGGCCGCCGCGAGCTGCGGCGGCGCGGAGAGCGCGGCCACCCCGAGGTCGATCATGTCCCGGTCGTCGAGCGGGGTCCAGAGCCCGGTGCTGGCGACCCGGTGGGTGCCGGGCAGCATGGTCCAGCTCCCGGCGCCGCGGCGACTGGCCAGGTGGCCGCTCTCGCGCAGCTCCCGGTACGCGGCGGTGACCGTGGTCCGGCTGATCCGCAGCGCGTCCGCCAGCTCCCGCTCCGCCGGCAGGCGTACCCCGAGGGGGAGCCGGCCGTCGGCCAGCAGGCCGCGGACGGCGGCGGCCAGCGCGGCGTAGTCGGGGCTGCGCCGCCGGCCGGGCAGCGCGTGCCACTGGCCGAGAAGGCGAGCCAATTGGACGCCACGCACCTGACTTGTCATGGCCACCCCTCCTAAATTGGCTCTATCGTCGGCAAGATTGGCCCTTAGGGTGGCACGCATGGCAGCGATTGGCAATCTCCGGTACCGGCCTGTCCGGCGGCTGACCCAGCTCTACACCGGGCTCGCGCTCTACGGCGTCAGCATGGCCCTGATGATCCGGTCCGACCTCGGCCTCGACCCGTGGGACGTGTTCCACCAGGGCCTCGCCCGGCAGACCCGGCTCTCCTTCGGC
Source organism: Micromonospora sp. NPDC007271 (assembly GCF_040634005.1). Classification (NCBI taxonomy): domain Bacteria; kingdom Bacillati; phylum Actinomycetota; class Actinomycetes; order Micromonosporales; family Micromonosporaceae; genus Micromonospora; species Micromonospora sp. NPDC007271. Next base: position 32,810 of record NZ_JBEYER010000007.1, on the reverse strand, counting down.
ACGGTCACCATCGCGGTCGGCGCCCTCGTCCTGCTGCTCTGGATCCCGCTGCGGCAACGCCCCGGCCTCGGCACGGTCAGCAACGTGGTGGTGATCGGGCTGGTGGTGGACGGCACCCTGGCCGTGCTGCCGCCCGGCGGCAGCCTGCCGATCCGGATCGGCCTGCTCGTCGCCGGGATCGTCGCCAACGGCGCGGCCACCGGGCTCTACCTGGGGGCGGCGCTCGGCCCCGGCCCGCGCGACGGCCTGATGACCGGATACGTCGCCCGCCACCCCGGCCGCTCGATCCGGCTGGTCCGGACCATCATCGAGGTGACCGTGCTGGCGCTCGGTTGGCTACTCGGCGGCACGGTCGGCCTCGGCACGGTCGCGTACGCGCTCGCCATCGGGCCGCTCGCCCAGGTGTTCATCCCGCTCTTCGCGGTGCCCGCGCAGCCGGCGCCGCCCACCATGGAGCCGACGGTGGGCTGTGGGCCCCAGCCGGCCGGCGAGGCGGCGTGACCACCGGGCGGGACGGGCGGCACCCCGCTGAGCTGCCCTGACGCCGGGTCGCAGAACCAGGGTGTTTCCTCCACCGGCAACGCCGGGCATCATTCCTGCATGGGGGAGAACGGATGGCGCTGGACCGACGCCTGGATCTTCGTCGCGCTGGTGATCGCGAGTGGTGCCGGCCGGCACCGCCGGTCGGCCTCCACCCGTCGGCCGGAGGGTGTCCGCCTCGCTGACGTCCTCTCGACCGCCGACCACCTCAACCGCTCCATCCCCGAGCGACACGAGGTCGAGGGTGCGGTCCGCCGGCTGGCCGGCGCGGGTCTGGTCAGCGTCTCCGACGGCTGGTTCCGGATCACACCGGACGGCGAGCGGTTGTGGCGTACCCGGCCGAGCGCCGGGGTGGGGACCACGGTGGACACCGTGCAGGGCGTGCTGAGCCGCCGGCACGCCCCGGGCGAGTCCGACTGGCGCCTCGACGAGGACGATCACGCCGCCGCCGTCCAGGAGTACGTGGTCCGCTCGATCCCGATGCCGCGCCGCTCCCCCGAGGGCCACTCCGGCCGCCCCTGAGTCCCGGCCGGCGGGCGGCACCACGGGGCGCCGGTCACGGCGGGGCCGGGGCCGACGGGCAGCCCGGCGGGACGGGTCAGCGCACCGGGTGGCCGGCGCCGCGCAGGGCGTCCTTCACCTCGCCGACGGTCAGCTCGCCGAAGTGGAAGACGCTCGCCGCGAGCACCGCGTCGGCGCCCGCGCCGATCGCCGGCGGGAAGTGCGCCACCGCGCCGGCGCCGCCACTGGCGATCACCGGCACGTCCACCACCTCTCGGACGGTCTGGATCAGCGGCAGGTCGAAGCCGGCCTTGGTGCCGTCGGCGTCCATCGAGTTGAGCAGGATCTCCCCCGCGCCCAGCTCGGCGCCGCGCCGGGCCCACTCGACCGCGTCGAGGCCGGTGCCCCGCCGGCCGCCGTGGGTGGTCACCTCGAAACCGCTCGGCGTGGTGCCCGCCGGGGCCCGCCGCACGTCGAGGGAGAGCACCAGCACCTGCCGGCCGAACCGGTCGGCGATCTCGGCGATCAGCTCCGGCCGGGCGATCGCCGCGGTGTTCACCCCGACCTTGTCCGCACCCGCGCGCAGCAGGGTGTCGACGTCGGCCACCGTGCGTACGCCACCGCCGACGGTGAGCGGGATGAAGACCGACTCGGCGGTGCGCCGGACCACGTCGAGCATCGTGCCGCGGTCGCTGGCGGAGGCGGTGACGTCGAGGAAGGTCAGCTCGTCCGCGCCGGCCCGGTCGTACGCCGCGGCCAGCTCCACCGGGTCGCCCGCGTCGCGCAGGTCGAGGAAGTTGACCCCCTTGACCACCCGCCCGGCGTCCACGTCGAGACAGGGGATCACCCGTACCGCCACCGTCATGTCGCGAGCCTATCCCTCCGGCCCGTGGCGGCGGCCGCCCTGTGAGGCCGGCCACCGCCCGTGACGCCCTTTCGAGCTGACGTCACAGACGACTCGCACCAGGCCGGCCGAGCCGACCTACCCCACCCAGGCCTCCAGCTCGACCTCGACCAGATGCTCCTGGTCGATCAGCCCGGCCACGACCACCATGGTCGCCACCGGGTGGACCGACCCGAACACCGCGTTGTGCGCCCGCCCGACCTCGTCGGCGTGGCTCCGGTCGGTCACGTACATCCGGGTCCGGATCACGTCGGCCGGCCCCGCGCCCACCTCCGCGAGCGCGGCCAGGCCGATCCGCAGCGCCTGGGCGGTCTGCGCCGCCGCGTCCCCGACGTGCACCACCCGGCCGTCGACGGTCGAGGTGCAGCCCGCGGTGATGGCCAGATCGCCGGCCCGGACCACCCGGGAGTAGCCGTACCGGGCCTCCCAGGGGCCGCCCGAGCCGAGCCGGGTGACGGCCCGACCCTCGCCCACGGTCACCCGGCGGCCCGCAGCGCGGCGAGGGCCTCGGCGACCGTGAACGCCCCGGCGTAGAGGGCCTTGCCGGCGATCACGCCCTCCACCCCCGCCGGCTCCAGGGCGGCCAGGGCCCGCAGGTCGTCCAGGGTGGAGACGCCGCCGGAGGCGATCACCGGGGCGTCGGTCCGCGCGCAGACCTCGCGCAGCAGGTCCAGGTTCGGCCCGCGCATGGTGCCGTCCTTGGTGATGTCGGTGACCACGTAACGGGAGGCGCCGGCCTTGTCCAGCCGCTCCAGCACCTCGTACAGGTCACCGCCCTCGCGGGTCCAGCCCCGCGCGGCGAGGGTACGGCCGCGCACGTCCAGCCCGATCGCCACCCGGTCGCCGTACTCGCCGCAGACACGGTCGCACCACTGCGGGTCCTCCAGCGCGGCCGTGCCGATGTTGACCCGGGCCGCCCCGGTGGCGAGGGCGGCCCGCAGCGACGCGTCGTCCCGGATCCCGCCGGAGAGTTCCACCTTGACGTCCAGCCTCCCGACCACCTCGGCGAGCAGCCCGGCGTTGGAGCCCCGCCCGAAGGCGGCGTCCAGGTCGACCAGGTGGATCCACTCCGCGCCGTCGGACTGCCAGGCGAGGGCCGCCTCCAAGGGGTCGCCGTACGCGGTCTCGCTGCCGGCGGCGCCCTGCACTAGCCGGACGGCCTGACCGTCGGCGACGTCCACGGCGGGCAACAGGGTGAGGCTCAAGAGCTCTTCTCCTCGCTTCAGGTCCGGCGGTCCAGGGCGATCACCACGATCGCCGGCAGGACCAGCAGCAACAACACGACCAGCGCCAACCGCAGCGCCAGGTCGTCGACGAAACTCCAGATGGCGACCAGCGCCAGCCCGGTGAGCAGCACGATCGCGGCGCGCTCCCCCCGGGTGTGCCGGACCAGCCGGCCGGTGCGGCCGCGCCGCAGTCTCGGGGTCAGCCGACGGACGAGCGCCCGCCGCCGCTCCCGGCGGGCCACCCGGCGGAGCCGGGCATCGCGCTCGGCCTCCAGTTGGGCCTGGCGGGCCTCCCGCCGCCGGGCCCGCTCCTTGCTCACGGGGCCACCGTCGTTCGCGACTGCGGGGCTCGCAAACCCGGCTCACTCCTCGCGCTCACAGCGCCACCTTCGTTCGCGACTGCGGGGCTCGCAAACCCGGCTCACTCCTCGCGCTCACAGCTTCGCCAGCCAGTTGCGGAGCAGGGCGGCGCCCGTGTCGGCCGACTTCTCCGGGTGGAACTGGGTCGCCGACAGCGGGCCCCGCTCCACGGCCGCGACGAACTCGGCCCCGTGCTCGGCGGTGGTCACCGCCGCCCCGGCCGCGACCAGCCCGGCGGTATCGGCCACCCCGTACGAGTGGACGAAGTAGAACCGGGCGTCGGCCGGCAACCCGGCGAAGAGCACCGAGCCGGCCGGCGGACGGACGGTGTTCCAGCCCATGTGGGGCAACCGACCGGCGGGCAGCCGGGTCACCCCGCCGGGCAGCAGCCCGAGCCCCTTGGTCACCACGCCGTGCTCGTCGCCGTGCTCGAAGAGCACCTGCATGCCGACACAGATGCCGAGCACCGGACGGCCGGCGGCGACCCGCTCGGCGATGACCGGGCCGGCGCCGAGCGCCTCGATCCCGGCCATGCACGCCGCGTACGCGCCGACGCCCGGCACCACCAGGCCCGCCGCCTCGGCGGCGGCGGTCAGGTCGTCGGTCACGGTGACGTCCGCACCGGCCCGCGCCAGGGCGCGCTCGGCCGACCGGAGGTTGCCCGAACCGTGGTCGAGCACCACTACGCGCTTGACCATCACGCCCCCCCGGGCAGTAGCCAGAGCAGCCCGCCGGCGGTGGCCAGCACGGCGAGCAGGCCGGTGACCACCACGGCGCCGCGCGGCACGCCCTGCCGGTACAGCGACCACGTCCCGCCGACCAGCACCCCGGCCAGGATCAGCAGCAGCGTCGGCAGCACCGCCCCCATCAGATCCGCCTCTCATTCGCGGCTGCGGTACTCCGCTGCGCCGCGTTCCTCGCGCTCATCAGAGCGCCCCCTTGGTGCTCGGGATCGCCCCGGCGTCGCGCGGATCGATCGCGGTGGCCTCGCGCAGCGCCCGGGCGACCGCCTTGAACTGGGCCTCGACCACGTGGTGGGCGTCCGGATGGCCACCGGGCCGGGCCGCCCGCAGCACGTCGACGTGCAGGGTGATCCGGGCGGCCTGCCCGAACGACTCCCAGATGTGCCGGGTCATGCTGGTCGGGTAGACCGGCCCGATGTACGGCGCGAGCGGCGGCTCGTCGTGCACCACGTACGGCCGGCCGGAGAGGTCGACGGCGGCGCGGACCAGCACCTCGTCCATCGGGACGGTGGCCGACCCGTACCGCCGGATGCCGGCCTTGTCCCCCAGCGCCTGGTCGAACGCGGCGCCCAGGGCGAGCGCGGTGTCCTCCATGGTGTGGTGCGCGTCGATCTCCAGGTCGCCGACCGTGTGCACGGTCAGGTCGAAGCCGCCGTGCCGGGCGATCTGGTGGAGCATGTGGTCGTAGAAGCCGACGCCGGTCTCGATGTCGGCCTTGCCGGCGCCGTCGAGGTCGATCTCGACGAGAACCTTGGTCTCCTTGGTGATCCGCTCGATCCGGGCGGTACGACTCATCGAATACTCTCCATCGCTGAGAGGAAGGCGTCGGTCTCGGCGGGGGTGCCGGCGGTGACCCGCAGCCAGCCGGGCAGGCCGACGTCGCGCACCAGCACGCCCGCGTCGAGCAGGGTGCGCCAGGCGACGGCCTGGTCACCGCCGACGGAGAAGAGCACGAAGTTGGCGTCGCTGTCGGCGACCCGGTGGCCGCGGGCCCGCAGCTCGGCGACGATCCGGTCGCGCTGCTCCATGATCGCGGCGACCGTGCCGAGCAGGGCGTCGCGGTGCGCCAGCGCCGCGCGGGCGGCGGCCTGGGTGAGCGCGGAGAGGTGGTACGGCAGCCGCACGAGCTGCACCGCCTGCACCACGGCCGGGTCGGCGGCCAGGTAGCCGAGCCGCCCGCCGGCGAAGCCGAACGCCTTGCTCATCGTCCGGGTGACCACCAGCCGGGGGTGGTCGGGCAGCACGGCGAGCGCGCTGACCGTGCCCGGCCGGGCGAACTCGGCGTACGCCTCGTCCACCACCACCATGCCGGGCGCCTCGGCCAGCACGGCGGCGACCACGGCCGGGTCGAGGGCGGTGCCGGTCGGGTTGTTCGGCGAGCAGAGGAAGACCACGTCGGGCCGGTACGCCCGGACCTGGGCGACCGCGTCGGCGGCGGTGAGGCCGAAGTCGACGCCGCGCTCGGCCGGGAGCCAGCCGGTGCCGGTGCCGAGCGCCAGCAGCGGGTGCATCGAGTACGCCGGGGTGAAGCCGAGCGCGGTGCGCCCGGGACCGCCGAACGCCTGGAGCAGCTGCTGCTGGATCTCGTTGGAGCCGTTGGCCGCCCAGACCTGGTCGACGGTGAGCCCGTGGCCCAGGTATTCCGCCAGGTCGGCGCGGAGCGCCACCGCGTCCCGGTCCGGGTAGCGGTTGAGGTCGCGCAGCTCGGCCGCGAGGGCCTTGCCGATCGCGTCCACCACCGGCTCGGGCACCGGGTAGGAGTTCTCGTTGGTGTTCAGCCGGACCGGCACGTCGAGTTGCGGCGCGCCGTACGGCCGCAGGCCCCGCAGGTCGTCCCGGATCGGCAGATCGTCGAGCGTGCTCACGGGGCGTCCCCCGCGAACCGGACGCTGACCGCCTGGCCGTGCGCCGGCAGGTCCTCCACCCCGGCCAGGGTGACCACGTGCGGGGCGACCTCGCGCAGCGCCTCCTGGCTGTATTCGACGAGGTGGATGCCGCGCAGGAAGGACTGCACCGACAGGCCGGAGGAGTGCCGGGCGCAGCCGCCGGTGGGCAGCACGTGGTTGGAACCGGCGCAGTAGTCGCCGAGCGACACGGGCGACCAGGCACCCACGAAGATCGCCCCGGCGTTGCGTACCCGCATCGCCCAGTCGCGGGCGTCGACGGTCTGGATCTCCAGGTGCTCGGCCGCGTACGCGTCGACCACCCGCAGCCCCGCCTCGAGGTCGTCGACGAGGACCACCCCGCTCTGCTCCCCGCGCAGCGCGGTGCCGATCCGCTCGGCGTGCTTGGCCGCCGGCACCTGCCGGGCCAGCTCCGTGTCGACCGCGTCGGCGAGCGCCACCGACGGGGTGACCAGCACGCTGGCCGCGAGCGGGTCGTGCTCGGCCTGGCTGATCAGGTCGGCGGCGACGTGCGCCGGGTCGGCGGTGTCGTCGGCGAGGATGGCGATCTCGGTGGGGCCGGCCTCGGCGTCGATGCCGACCACGCCGCGCAGCAGCCGCTTCGCGGCGGTGACCCAGATGTTGCCCGGGCCGGTGATCAGGTCGACCGGGTCGCACCGCTCCGCGCCGGCCGGGTCGACGGCCGCACCGTACGCCAGCATGGCCACCGCCTGGGCGCCGCCGACCGCGTAGACCTCGTCCACGCCGAGCAGCGCGCAGGCCGCGAGGACCCGCTGGTCGGGCAGGCCGCCGTTGTCCTGCTGGGGCGGGCTGACCACCACCAGCGAGCGCACCCCGGCCGCCTGGGCGGGGACCACGTTCATCACCACGGTCGACGGGTACATGGCCAGGCCGCCGGGGACGTAGAGGCCGACCCGGTCGACCGGCACCCACCGCTCGGTCACCGTGCCGCCCGGCACCACCTGGGTGGTGTGATCGGCGCGGCGCTGGTCGGCGTGGACCCGGCGGGCCCGGCTGATCGACTCCAGCAGCGCGGCGCGGACCTGCGGGTCGAGCGTCCCCTCGGCCGCGCGGATCGTCTCGACGGGCACCCGCAGGCGCTCCGGGCAGATGCCGTCGAACCGTTCGCTCGCCTCCCGGATCGCGGGGTAGCCATGCTCCCGGACCGCCTCCACCAGGGGACGGATCCTCTCGACGGCCACCGACACGTCGAGCTGGGCACGGGGCAGCAGGCGGCGCGGGTCGCGCACGCCGCCGCGCAGGTCGATCCGGTTCAACACCCTTGCGAGTCTAGGCGGGCCCGCCCCGGGCCGACCGGCGCCGCCCGTACGGCGGGACGGTGAGCCGGGACACGCCGAGCGGGTCCGGTCGGGCTACCCTCGGACGCGTGACCGCACGGCTGCCGGTGTTTCCGCTCGGGACGGTCCTCTTCCCCGGGCTGGTCCTCCCGCTGCACATCTTCGAGGAGCGCTACCGGGCGCTGGTGCGCCACCTGGTCGGGCTGCCGGAGGGCGCGCCCCGGGAGTTCGGGGTGGTGGCGATCCGGGCCGGCTGGGAGGTGGCCCTCGGCGCGGGCCGGGCCGGCGGCGACGTCACCCTGCACGAGGTGGGCTGCACCGCCGAGCTGCGGCAGGTCACCGAGCTGGCCGACGGCGGTTTCGACATCGTCACGGTGGGCCGGCGGCGGTTCCGCATCGCCGAGGTCGACGAGGGCACCACGCCCTACCTCACCGCCGAGGTGGAGTGGCTGCCCGAGCCGGCCGGCACCGACGAGGTCGCCGGCCTGCTCGCCGCCCGGGTGATCTCGGTGTTCCGGCAGTACCTGAGCCTGATCCGGCCGGATCCGCAGGAGATCTCCGAGCAGCTGCCGGAGGATCCCACGGTGCTGTCGCACCTGGTCGCCGCCACCGCCGCGCTGACCGTCGGCGACCGGCAGCGGCTGCTCGCCATCGACGACACCGCCGCCCGGCTCCGCGCCGAGCTGCGACTGCTCCACCGGGAGACGTCGCTGCTGCGCCACGTCCGGGCGGTCCCCGTCCCGCTCAGCGAGCTGGCCGGTCCCCCGGCGCCGAACTGAGTTCCGGGCCGGCCGGCGGCCAGCCGCCGTCGGGCTCCGGGCGCAGCGACGGCCACCGCGACCAGCCGGCCAGCAGGGTGTACGTCACGGCCACGCCGAACGCGGGCAGCAGCAGATTGCCGTACGGCACGGGCAGCACGTGCAGATACCAGTCCACCCCGCCGGCCCGCAGGTCGGCCGGCTTGGTGAAGGCCGTCCCGTCGGGCGCGGTGGCCAGCAGCCGATGGTAGGTGTCCAGCCCGACGCGGCGACCCAACTGCCAGGCCACCACCGCCGCGCCGAGGCCGCCCAGGCCCCCGGCGAGCAGGCCCACCGGGCCGCGCCGGCGGCGCAGCAGGAACCACAGTGCGATCGCGGCGAGCACCCCGAAGCCGAGCCCGAGCACGCTGAACCAGCCGTCGGCGGCGATCGGCTGCTCCGGCTGCGGCGTGGCGTAGATCGCGCCCCGGGCGGTCTTCTCCACCGGGGTGCCCGGTGCCACCACCGCCCAGAGCAGCCCCAGCGGCGCACCCAATCCGGTCAGCACCAGCGCGGCGCCGAGGACGATCCCGACCGTCCGGCCCCGACCGGTGGTGGGCGGCGACCCGGGCAGCTCCCCCTGGGCCGCCGAGCCGTCGGCGGTCCGAGCATCGGCGGCCGGGGAATCCGGGGCCGGGCAATCAGGGGCTGGAGCATCAGGGGCTGGGGAATCTGTGACCGGGAAGTCCGGAGCCGAGGAGTCGGGGGCCGGAGCGGACGGCGGGCCGCCCCCGGGGCTGCCGGAGGGGCGGTCGGTTGTGCCGGGCACGCCGGGACGGTCGGCGGCCTGCTCGGGCTCAGGGGTGTCCGGACTCACCCGGTGATCCTCTCAGGCCGGGGCCGGGTGGGGGGCGGTGGTCACCGGGCGAACGGCTCCAGCATCACCGCGGCGGCCCTGAGCCAGGCCTGCCGGGTCTCCGCCTGCAGCTGGTGGTGGTCGATGGAGGAGCCGGTCTCCAGCGCCGGGTCGTAGGGCACCACGGCGACCGCCCGGGTCCGGGTGGCGAAGTGTCGCTCCAGGTCGTCCTGGAGCGGGCTACGCCCCGGCGTCGGGCAGGAGATCAGGGTGACGGCGTTGTCGGCCAGCTCGCCCATGCCCACCTCGTGCAGCAGGTCGAGCATCCAGTCCGCGCTGAACGCGGCGTCCTCACGCGGCACGGTGGTCACCACGAGCTGGTCGGCGGCCTGCATGACCGTACGCCAGTTCGGGCTCTCCACGTTGTTGCCGGTGTCCACACAGACCACGTCGTGGGTACGCCGCAGCAGCTCCAGCACCCGCTTGACGGTGAACTGGTCCAGCCGCTGGGCGAACCGGGGGCTCTCCTCGCCGGCCAGCACGTCGTACGAGCCGTCGGAGGCGTGCCGCAGGTAGTCGTCGAGGTGCTCCAGCAGGGCGGCGCCCTCCAGGATCTCGATCTGGGCGAGGTCGTGGATCAGGTGCCGGATGGTGCGGGCGTGCCGGGCGCTGCCGGCCCGCAGCCCGAGCGTGCCACGCAGTTCGTTGTCGTCCCAGGCGAGCACGCCGCGCCCGCGCACGCTGCCCACGGTCGCCGCGGCGAGCACCGTGGCGGTGGTCTTGTGCACCCCGCCCTTCGGGTTGGCGAAGGCGACCACCCGGGGGCCGCCCAGCTCGCGGCGGAGCACCCCGGTGGCCCGTTCCAGCTCGGTGTCCGGCGCCGGGGCACGCCACTCGACCCGGGCCCGCTCGGCCCGGGTCGGATAGCCCTCGGCGGCGGGCGGGGCCGGATAGCCGTCGGCGGCGGGCGGGGTCGGATAGCCGTCGGCGGCGGGCGGGGTCGGATAGGCCGGGGCGGTCGGGGCCGGCTCCGGGGATTGGTGGTTCTCGGGCCGGTAGCGGCCCCGGTCCAGCAGCGCGTACCGGGACTCCGCCGGCGGTTCGGGCCGGTAGCCCTGGTCGAGCAGCGCGTACCGGGGCTCGACGGAGGCGGTGCCCCGCCCGCGCGGCGCCGGTTCGGGCTCGGGCCGGTTCGCCGGCTCGCCCCGCCAGGACGGCTCGGCGCGCTGCTCCGGCTCGGCGCGGTACGCGGGCTCCCCCCGGTACGGCGACTCGGCGCCGTAGCCCGGGTCGGCCCGGTAGGCCGGCTCCACCCGATAGGTCGCCTCGGCCCGGTACGGCGGCTCGGCGCCGTAGGAGGGCTCCGCGCCGTACGAGGGCTCGGCGGGCGGCCCGACGGGCTGGGCCCGGCCGGTCCAGCCGGCCCCGGCGGCGCGCCGGGGCAGCGGCTCGGGGGGCGGTGGTGGCTGCTCCTCGACGCGGCGCTCCGCCTCGATGTGCTCCACACCGCGACCGCTGAGCCGGGCCCGGTCGAGCAGCGCCCGCCATCGCGGTGCCGGCTCAGCCTGCCGACCCCAGCCGGTCTCGCTGCCGTCCACGGCTCCGCCCCTCCCCAGCCCCATCGATCATTGCCTGACAGGCTACGAACGAAACCCTATGCGGAACACACCCGGCTCACCACTGCCCCCCGGCCCCCCGTCGACCGCCGGCCCGGACCACGGCCCACCGGCGGGCACGTCTCAGGAGGTGGGGCCGGGGTTCGGGGGTCCCGCACCGGTCGGCGGCCGGTTGGCCGGGGGTGAGGACCCGCTCACCGTCGGTGCGGCTTCCGACGAATCGCCCACCCGCGCCTCGGTCAGGCCGGTGTCGGCCGGCGGCCGGACCACGTCCCGCTGCTCGGGCAGCGGCGGGGTGAACACCGTACGGTCCAGCCGCCGCACCTCCGGCGCGGCGTCGACCACCCGTACGCCCGGTCGGGCGGCCAGGCCCCGCAGGGCGTCCGGAGTGTCCCGGACCACGGCGGCGTACACGCAGGCGCAGCCCGACCGGTAGGCGGCCGCCTCCCGGGCGGAGACCGACGCGCCGGTGTCGTACACCCGACGCAGCTCGGGGTCGGCGGAGGCCGCCGGGGCGGCGGCGCGGGCCCGGTAGTCGGCGGCCTCCCGGTCCTTGCGCGCGGCCAGCTCGGCCATCCCGGCGACCACGTCGTCGGGCAGCCGCAGCGCGGCGAGCCGGACGATCTCGGTCTGCCGCCCGGGCAGCGGCACCCGGGCGACCACCGCGGAGACCGGGGTGGCGCCCAGCGTGTCGGCCAGCCGGGCGGGCGTCAGGTAGGCCGCGAACGAGACCAGGGCGTAGTCGCCCACCCCCGGGGTGGCCGGGGCGGCCAGGGCGGCCAGCTCGGTGGCCGCGGCCCGCTGGTAGTCCGGGATGGAGTCGCCCTCGACCACGCCGACGCGGGTGACCTCACCGACCGTACGGTCGGTCACGGGCTCACGCCGGCGGTCCCACAGCGCGGCGACCAGCACCGCCAGCGCGCAGGCCAGCGCGATCCAGGTGAGCCGGCCGGACCGCGACGGCCGGCGCCCGGACGGGCGCGGCGATACGTCGGCGGGCACGGTGCTCCCCTCGTCGGGCGGTCGGGCGGTGCGGTGCGGTCAGTCGCGGAGGATCTCCAGCGCCCGGGCCAGGTCGTCCGGGTAGTCGCTGACGAAGGTGACCTCCGCGCCGGTACGCGGGTGCAGGAAGCTCAACGAGCGGGCGTGCAGCCACTGCCGGGCCAGCCCGAGCCGGGCCGAGAGGGTCGGGTCCGCGCCGTAGGTGAGGTCGCCCACGCAGGGGTGCCGCAGGGTGGAGAAGTGCACCCGGATCTGGTGGGTACGCCCGGTCTCCAGCCGGACGTCGAGCAGGCTGGCCGCCGGGAACGCCTCCAGCGTGTCGTAGTGGGTGATGCTCGGCTTGCCGCCGGAGACCACCGCCCAGCGGTAGTCGTGGTGCGGGTGCCGGTCGATCGGCGCGTCGATGGTGCCGCGCAGCGGGTCGGGGTGGCCCTGCACCACCGCGTGGTAACGCTTCTCCACCTCGCGGTACTTGAACGCCCGCTTCAACGCGGTGTACGCCTGCTCGCTCTTGGCCACCACCATGATCCCGGTGGTGCCCACGTCGAGCCGGTGCACCACGCCCTGCCGCTCGGCCGCGCCGCTGGTGGAGATCCGGTGGCCGATCGCGGCCAGGCCGCCGATGACCGTGGGCCCGGTCCAGCCGGGGCTCGGGTGGGCGGCCACCCCGACCGGCTTGTCCACCACCACGATGTCGTCGTCGGCGTGCACCACGGTCAGCCCGGGCACGGCCTGCGGCACCACGGTCGGCGGGGCGGCCGGCGCGGGCAGCGTCACCTCCAGCCAGGAGCCGGCCTTGACCTTGTGCGAGTTGGCCCGGACCACGCCGTCGACCAGCGCGTCCCCGGCGTCCACGAGGGCGGCCGCGGCGGTCCGGGAGAGGCCGAAGAGCCGGGCGACGGCCTGGTCGAGCCGCATCCCGTCGAGGCCGTCCGGAACGGGCAGGGAGCGGTGGTCGCCGCCGGCGGCGAAGGCGGAGGTCACGCCTGCCCCCGCTGCTCGCCGCCCCGGGCCGCCTCGACGGACGTGGACCGGGCGGACTCCGCCGGCTCGGCGCCGGCCCGGCCGCCGTCGCGCTGCCGGCCGGTCAGCTCCAGCAGCACGGCGAGGACCACCCCGCACACCAGGGAGCTGTCGGCCAGGTTGAACACCGGCCACACCTGCCCGTACGGGTCGAAGAGGCTGATCATGTCGACCACGTGGCCGACGAAGTGCCCGGGCGCCCGGAAGATCCGGTCGGTGAGGTTGCCCAGCGCCCCGCCGAGCACCAGCCCGAGCGAGACGGCCCACGGCAGCGAGCGCAGCCGCAGCGCCATCCAGCCGATCCAGGCGATGACGCCGAAGGTGATCAGCGGGAAGACCCAGGTGTAGCCGGAGCCGATGCTCCAGGCCGCACCGCTGTTGCGGGTCAGGGTGAGGTAGACGGTGCCGTCGAGCAGCGAGACCGGACCCCGCCCGGTGAGCGACGAGAGCGCCAGCTGCTTGGTGACCAGGTCGGCGACGAGCGAGACCAGGGCGACGCCGAGAAGGACCCCGACCGCCCTGCGGTGGGGCGTGCCGCGGCGCGACTCGGCGGTGCCGGACCCGGCGGGCGGTGCTGCGGTCATCTGCTCCCCATCGACGCTTGCGACGGTGACCCTCACCGTCTGGCGATCAAGCCGCCGGGGGAGGGTGCCTCAGCGCCGCTCCTCCAGCTGCTTGCAGGTCACGCAGAGGGTGGCCGACGGGAAGGCGGCGAGCCGCTCCACCGGGATCGGGTTGCCGCACCGCTCGCACCAGCCGTACCCACCCCCGTCGAGGCGCTCCAGTGCGCGCTCGACCTGCGTGATCCGCTCCTTGATGCTGTTGGCGAGAGAGATCTCCTGCTCCCGCTCGAACGTCTTGGTCCCGGTGTCGGCCTGGTCGTCCCCGGCCGAGTCGGTCAGCCGGTCGCGCTGCAGCTCGGTGATCTCGCTCAGCGTCTGATCGTACTCGGCGCTCAGCTCATCCCGCCGGGCCGCCAGAGCGGCCCGGATCTTCTCGGTCTCCGCCGCGCTGCGGGTGGCCTTCGCCACCGGCTTGCGGCCGGCGGTCCTGGTATCCACTGGCTTCGCCATCGTCAGCTCCCTCGGCCGCGTACCGCGGCATCGGCGGTGCCTGGGCAGGGGCAACCGGCACCGGCGTCCCCCATGTACAAAACGGGCGCACGGCCGCCAGGCCGTGCACTCCGGAGGGTGGCAAGAATACGGAACGTACAGGCGTCCGACAACGTGCCGCACCGTCGCACCGCGATTCAGCCCCGAACAGCCACCAATCGGGACAAAGGGAACGCTAGCAGATCAACCGTCCCGGTCCTCGCCGTACTCGCCAAACCAGCGGGCCAACCGGCCCCGGCGGCTGACCGCGCGCAGCCGCCGCTCCACCTCGTCGCGGACCTCGGCGGTGGCGACGAGGAGCAGGCTGTCGCCGACCTTGAGCCGGGTGTCCGGGCCGGGCACGAAGCCCGCCCCGTCGCGCAGCACCAGGGTCACCGAGGCCCCCACCGGCAGCCGCAGCTCGTCCACGTGCACCCCACCCAGCCGGGACCCCGGCGGCACCTCCAGCTGCAGCAGGTCGGCCCGCATCCGTTCCAGCGGGGCCGTCTCGACCCGGATCTCGGCGGCCTCGGCCGGCGCGGTCACCCCGAGCCGCCGGGCCGTCGGCGCCAGGGTCCCCGCCTGGAGCAACGTGAAGATCACCACCAGCACGAAGACCGCGTCGAAGAGCCGGTCCGCCCCGGGCACCCGTTCCGACAGCGGGATGGTGGCCAGCACGATGGGCACCGCGCCGCGCAGCCCGGCCCAGGACAGGAAGAGCTGCTCACGCGGACGGAACCGGAACGGCAGCGCGGAGACCGCCACCGACAGCGGGCGGGCGAGCAGCACCAGGGCCAGCCCGGTGACCACCGCCGGCAGCACCGCCGCGCCCAGCCGGTCCGGCGCGACCAGCAACCCCAGCAGCACGAACAGGCCGATCTGGGCCAGCCAGGCCAGCCCGTCGGCGAACCCGAGGATGGCCTGCCGGTGCGGCAGTCGGGCGTTGCCGAGCAGCACACCCGCGACGTAGACGGCGAGGAAGCCCGAGGCGTGCAGCACCGAGCCGGCCGCGTACGCCAGCACCGTGAAGCCGACCACCGCGATCGGGTAGAGACCGGCCGACGGGAGCGCGGCCCGGCGCAGCGCGTACCGGCCGGTGATCCCGGCCGCCGCCCCGACGGCCGCGCCGACGCCCAGCTCGTAGCCGACCAGGAGGACCTCGTACCACCAGGGGTGGGCCGCGGCGACGTCCCGGGACAGCAGCAGGACCACGATCACCGCGGGGGCGTCGTTCATGCCCGACTCGGCCTCGAGGGTGGCCACCAGCCGGGGCGGCAGACGCAGCCGCCGCAGGGTGGCGAAGACGGCCGCCGCGTCGGTGGAGGAGAGCACCGCGCCGTAGAGCAGCGCCAGCCGCCAGTCCAGCCCGAGCAGCAGGTGCACCACGACCCCGACCACCACGATGCTGACCAGCACGCCGACCGTGGAGAGCGCCGCGGCCATCCCGAGCACCGGACGCAGGGTGCTCCATCGCGCGCTCAGCCCGCCCTCGGCGATGATCACGATGAGGGCGCAGAACCCGAGCACCCGGGTCAGCTCCACGTCGTGGAACCGGTGCCCCAGGGCCTCGTCGACCACCACCCCGAGCGCGAGGTAGACCAGCAGACTCGGCACGCCGAGCCGGGTGGAGAAGCGCACCGCGCCCACCGCGACCAGCAGGACGGCCGCGCCGAGCAGCAGCGCGAGATCGAGCCCGGGGGTCATCCGCGGCCGGCCCGGGCGGTCCTCACTCGGCCGACCCGTCCCGCAGCCGGCGCAGCACGTCGGGCAGCCCGGGCGCCGGGCGCTCGACCAGGAAGAGCTTGTCCCGGCTGGCCGCACCGACGCGCAGCGAGACCGCTGCCGGCCGGACGCCGAGGGCGTCGGCGAGGGCCCGGCGAGCCGCCTCGGTGGCACGGCCGTCCACGGCGCGGGCGGTCACGGCGATGACCAGGGCCGGCCCGTGCGGGCCGTCGAAGCGCCCGCCGACCCGGGCGCGCGAGGAGCCGGGCTTCACCCGTACGGCGACGGTGATCGTGTCGTCCACGGTGCTCATGGTCAACCAGACTGGGCATCGG
This sequence comes from Micromonospora sp. NPDC007271, assembly GCF_040634005.1. NCBI lineage: Bacteria > Bacillati > Actinomycetota > Actinomycetes > Micromonosporales > Micromonosporaceae > Micromonospora > Micromonospora sp. NPDC007271. The sequence goes on along the minus strand of NZ_JBEYER010000007.1, from coordinate 16,952 downwards.
TGAGCAGGACGGTGGCGGGGCCGCAGCGGGCGCACGGGGTGAACCCGAGCCCGACCGCCTCGGCGACGGGCAGCGCCTCGTCCTCCCGGCCCGCGAGGTGGGGGCAGTGGGGCAGGTGGAACCGGGGGTGGCCGTCGACCACCCGGACCGGATCGTCGAGCCGGGCCAGCCGGGCGAGGTCGCCCGGGGACACCTGCTGCGCGGGCGGTTCGGGGGCGTAGGGACCCCCGGCGGCCGGTGAGGTGGGCGTCGGAGCCGCCACCACGGCGTCGGCCTCGAACGGCTCCCGCTGCCCCGGCGGGGCGTACGGATCGGTGCCGGAGGGCTCGCTCGGGTCGGTCACCGGGGACCCGGGTGGTTGCCGCCACCCAGGGCCACCGGCATCGACCGTCGACGAAATGCGCTGAACCGGGATCTCCGGTCCCCCGGGCCGGGACCCGTACGGGTCGCCGGTCGGTGCGGTCCGGAGGCGCGGGCCCGTGGTCCGGCCCGCCGTGGCCCGGTTGGCGGCTGCCTGGCGGGCACCCGCGACCAGAGCCACGGCGGCCAGCAGGCTCGCCGCGATGGAGGTGATCAGCAGCGGACTGGACCCTTCGGCCAGCCCGACCACCAGGAGCACGACCGCGACGAGGATGAGCAGGATGCTGGTGACTATCACGGCTCACCCCCGCCGCGTCGTGTCGGTCTGCGCGGTCAGCGGCCGGCTACGCGGCGGCCGCCGACAGCGGGATCAGCGGCCGGACTCGAGCGAGCCGGCGCGCCCACCGCCGTAGGAGCTGGCCAGGCCGGCGGTGGCGAGGCCGTTGCTGCCCCCGGCGGCACGGTTGCCCTCGGCGCGGTTGATCTCGGCCTCGAGGCCCTGGCCCCGACCGTCGAGGTCACGCAGCTGGCTCTCCAGGTACGCCTTGAGGCGGGTGCGGTACTCGCGCTCGAACTGCTTGAGCTCCTCGATGTGCTTCTGCAGCGCGGTGCGCTTGGCGTCCAGGCCGCCCATGGCCTCCTGGTGCCGCTGGCGCGCGTCCCGCTCGAGGGCGTCGGCCTTGGCGCGAGCCTCGCGGGTGACCTCCTCGGCCTTGGAACGGGCCTCGGAGAGGAGCTGGTCGGCCTCGCGGCGCGCGTCCGACACGTGGTCGTCGGCGGTGCGCTGGGCCATCATCAGCACCCGCAGCGCCTGCTGCTCGCCGTCGGCGCCGGCGGCAGGGCCGCCCTGGGCGCGGACCTGCTCCAGCTCGGCCTGCATCGCCCGGGCCGCCTGCTCGGCGGCCGCCTTGTCGCGCTGCACCCGGTCGAGCTGGGCCTTGACATCGTTGAGCTCCGCCGCGAGCCGGGCGTCGCCGCCGGGGCCGGCGGGAGCGCCGCCCCGACCGCCGCGCTCCACCTGGGCGCGCAGCTCGTTGTTCTCCTCGATCAGACGGGCGAGCTCGCGCTCGACCTCGTCCAGGAACGCGTCGACCTCCTCCTCGTCGTATCCCCGCTTGCCGATCGGCGGCTTCTTGAAGGCGACGTTATGGACGTCGGCCGGGGTAAGCGGCATCGAAACTCCTCGGGTCAGTTGCGGCCGCGAAAGCGCGCTGGTCAGGCAAATGCCAGGAACAGCCGCCTAAACACGAACTCCATCAGCACGAACAGGATAACCAGGAGCACAAGCGAGGCCAGGTCGATGCTCACGGTACCAATCCGCAATGGTGGGATCACCCGCCTCAACGCGCGCAGGGGCGGATCAGTGACGCTCCACACCACTTCCAGTCCCACCGAGGCACCGCGACCCGGCTGCCAGCGGCGACCGTAGGCCAGAACGGCGCTGAGGACAAATCGGGCCAAAAGCACGAGCAGGAAGAAGTAGGCGAGCAGGTAGAGCACCTGGAACAGGATCGACAACACGGCAGGCGACGTCCCTCGGTCGAGCGGGCTAGCTCAGGCTGAAAAAGCCGCCCTCAGCGATCTTGGCCTTGTCCTCCGCGGTGACCTGCACATTTGCCGGTGAGAGCAGGAACACCCGGTTGGTCACGCGCTCGATCGTACCGCGCAGTCCGAAAGCGAGCCCGGCGGCGAAATCCACCAGACGGCGGGCATCCGCCTCGTCCATTTCGGTGAGGTTGATGATCACGGGTACGCCGTCCCGGAAATGCTCGCCGATGGTGCGCGCCTCGCGGTAGGTCGTCGGGTGCAGGGTGGTGATCTGGTAGCGCTGCTCCTCCTCGGCCACCACCGCCCGCTCCCGGGGGTGCACCTGCGGCGCGAGGGCGAGGTTGTCGCGGGTGTGGTAGGTCAGCGCGCCGGAGGTCTCGCCCGCACCGGAACGGGTGATCGACCGGACGCTGGACCGCTCGGCCCGCTCCGAGCGCTCGACCTCGGCCCGGTCGGTCTCCGCCGCCCGGCTCGCGGCGCGCTCGGACAGCCGGCCCCGGTCGCCGAGCCGACCCCGGCTCGCCGGGCGCTCCTCGGACTCCTCGTCCTCGTCGTCGGCGAACTCCTCGGAGTACCGGCTCGACCGGTAGCGCGAGTCCCGGTAGCCACCCTTGTCGTAGCCACCGTCCTCGTACGCCCGCTCGTCGTCCTCCTCGACGAGCCCGAGCCAGACCCCCGCCTTGCGCAGTGCACCCATCCCCGCGCCCTTCCGTCCGCCGTGCGGCACGCACCCCCGTGCCATGTCGCTTGATCACGAGTGGACAAGATGCCCACCGGACCGGATCGGCAATCCCCCGGGCGAGCGGTTCGCGGCCCGCTCACCACGGCCCCCGGCTGCGGGAACGCCGTTCCTAACCACACTGATGTAATTTGCTTCTCTCGCGGTCAGGCTACCGCAGCGTGGGACGCATTCCGAGCAACGCGCTCCCGACGCGGACATGTGTCGCGCCGTACCCGATCGCGCTCTCCAGGTCGCCGCTCATCCCGGCCGAGAGCGCCGCCGCCTCCGGGTACCGGTCGCGGAACCGCTGCGCCACCTCGGCCAGCCGGGCGAACGCGCGTTCCGGCTCCCAGCCCAGCGGAGCCACCGCCATCAGCCCGCCCAGGCGAAGCGCCCCGCCGTCGGCCACCGCCGCGGCCACCGGGTCGAGCCCCCGGTCCGGGTCCGCCGAGTCGGGCAGCGCCCCACCCCGCGCCGGGTCGCCGTCGATGCTCACCTGCACCAGCACCTCCAGCGACCGGTCCCGGCCGGCTGCTGCGGCGGCGGCGTCCAGGGCGACGGCGAGCCGCACGCTGTCGACCGACTGGACCACGTCGGCGTACCGGACCACCGAGCGGCACTTGTTGCGCTGCAGCTGGCCGATGAAGTGCCAACGGGGCATCGCCCCGGCCGCCGCCACCTCGGCGGCCTTCGGCGCCGCCTCCTGGTCGCGGTTCTCCCCCACGTCGGTCACGCCGAGCCCGGCGAGGGCCACCACGTCGCCGGCCGGGTACGTCTTGGTCACCGCGACGAGCGTCACCTCGCCACGGTCCCGACCGGCGGCCGCGCAGGCGTCGGCGATGCGGGTACGGACCCGGGCGAGCCCGGCCGCGAGCTCGGCGCGACGATCGGGTCGCACCGGGGCAGGTGTGTCGGTCATCGGTACGGCTCAGGACCCGTTCTTGAGGAAGTCCGGCACGTCGACGTCGTCGAAGAGCACCCGACGCGGCGACTGCTGCGGGGCCGGCATGGTGGCCGGCGGGCTGACCGGCGCGTTCGGCTGGGCCGGCTGGTTCTGGTTGGTCTTGCGGGCCGGCTCGACCGCCTTGTACGCGGGCGCGCCCCCGTCGAAGCCCGCCGCGATCACCGTCACCCGCACCTCGTCGCCGAGCGCGTCGTCGATGACCGCGCCGAAGATGATGTTGGCGTCCGGGTGCGCTGCGTCCGTGACCAGCTGCGCGGCGTCGTTGATCTCGAACAGGCCCAGGTCGGAGCCGCCGGCGATGGAGAGCAGCACGCCGCGGGCGCCGTCCATGCTCTGCTCCAGCAGCGGGCTGGAGATGGCCGCCTCGGCCGCCTCCACGGCGCGGTTCTCGCCCCGGGCGCTGCCGATGCCCATCAGCGCGCTGCCGGCGCCGCTCATCACGCTCTTGACGTCGGCGAAGTCCAGGTTGATCAGACCGGGCGTGGTGATCAGGTCGGTGATGCCCTGGACACCGGAGAGCAGCACCTGGTCGGCGGTGCGGAAGGCGTCCATCATGGAGATGTTGCGGTCGCCCAGCGCGAGCAGCCGGTCGTTCGGGATGACGATGAGCGTGTCGCACTGGTTGCGCAGCTCCTCGATGCCCGCCTCGGCCTGCACCTGGCGGCGCTTGCCCTCGAACGAGAACGGTCGGGTGACCACGCCGATGGTGAGCGCGCCGAGCTTGCGGGCGATGTTCGCCACCACCGGCGCGCCGCCGGTGCCGGTGCCGCCGCCCTCGCCGCAGGTCACGAAGACCATGTCGGCGCCCTTGAGCACCTCCTCGATCTCGTCGCGGTGGTCCTCGGCGGCGTTCTTGCCGACGTCCGGATTCGCGCCGGCGCCCAGCCCCCGGGTCAGCTCCCGGCCCACGTCGAGCTTGACGTCGGCGTCGCTCATCAGCAGCGCCTGCGCGTCGGTGTTGATCGCGATGAACTCGACGCCCTTGAGCCCAACCTCGATCATCCGGTTGACGGCGTTGACGCCGCCGCCCCCGATGCCGACGACCTTGATGACCGCCAGGTAGTTGTGCGGAGGTGTCATCTCCGGTCCTTTCCCTTCGAGATTGGCATGGGCCGACCCCACACGGCTTGGCCGGACCAGCGGAGGGGCATTGCCCAGCGAGGCCGACGACCGAAACCCTCACCCTCTACTAGAGGCTTAGGGCAATGTCAACCACTGATCTCTTCGGGGCAAGGTATGCGCCGCCGCGCGATGAGCCAAGGACCCTTTCGGCGTGTCGCCGGCCGGAGCGGGACGGGTCACGTTCCTGGCCGGCCGGTCACCGGAAGGTGACCACGTCCGGGGCGCTGACGTCGATCGTGTCGGCTTTGCGACCGAGCAGCGCGGTGGCCACCTTGGACTTGTCCGCGCCCCGGGTGGCGTCGCCCCAGACCACCGTCCGGTCGCCCCGCAGCCGCAGGCTGATCCGGGCCAGCCCGGCGACGTCCACGGCGACCAGTTCGGCGCGCAGCTGCGGGCTGAGCGCGGCGAGCACCTCCAGCCCGGCCCGGGTGCCCGGATCGTCCGGGGCCGGCCGGCCGACCCGGATCACCGCCAGCCCGTCCGGGGCCCGCGGCACGGTCCGGAAGACCACCCCGGTGCGGTCGATCACCGCGTACCCGTCGCCCTGTGGGACCGCCGCCGCCGGGGTCCGCTCCACCACCCGGATCACCAGGGCGTCCGGCCAGTCCCGCGCCACCGTGGCCCGTTCCACCGGGGCGAGGGTGCCCACCCGCCGGGCCGTCGCCGCCAGGTCCACCCGGGCCAGCGGAGCGTCGTCCGGGACGGCGGCCGCCTCGCGTACCTCGACCGGGGTGACCAGCTCCGCGCCGACCACCCGTACCTCCCGCACGCCGAACAGGCCGGTGCCGAGCAGGGTCCAGGCGACCATCCCGGCGACGGCGAGCACGGCGACGGTGGCCGCCCAGGGCAGCGCCGCGCGCATCCGGCGCTGCCGGGCCCGCGCCATGAACCGCCGGGTGGAGGGCGGCACCGCGTCCGCGCCGGCACGGACCAGCTGCCACCGCCGTACCGGGTGGCGCCGGCCGGCCCCGCCGTCCTGCCCGGGCGTCCGGCCGCGGGCCGGACCGGGGCTCATCCGGCCGTGGCCGCCGCGCCGTCCGGACCGACGCCGGTGCCGACCCCCGCCGCGTCGCCCGCCCCGACGGTACGGGCCAGCAGGGCGTCGAGCAGCTGGTCGCCCATCAGCGAGATCGGCGGCGCGCCCATGGTCACCACGACGTCGCCGGGCCGGGCCCGGCGGGCCACCTCGGCCGGCACGTCATCCCACGCGTCGACGAAGACCTTCCGGTCGGCCGGCAGCGGCACCGCCTCCATCAGCGCCACCGAGCCCTCGCCCGGCTGGCGCAGCTCGCCCGGGCCGAACACCTCCAGCAGCACCACTTCGTCGGCGATACCGAGGGCGGCGGCGATCTCCGCCTGGAGGTCGCGGGTGCGGTAGAGCCGGTACGGCTGGAAGACCACGATCAGCCGGCCCTCGCCGGCCACCTCGCGCAACGTCTGCAGGGCCAGCGTCATGGCGGTCGGGTGGTACGCGTACTCGTCGTAGACCAGCACGCCGTCCGCGACGCCCTTGCGCTCGAAGCGCCGCCGGACGCCGGGGAAGGCACCCAGCGCCGCCTCGGCCGCCTCGACCGGCAGCTCCAGCAGGTACGCGGCGAGCACCGCGGAGGCGCTGTTGAGCCCCATGTGCCGCCCCGGCACCGGCAGCCGGATCTCGCCCAGCGACCGGCCCTCGATCTCGGCCAGGTAACGCACCCCCTGGGCGGACGAGGCCGTCCCGCTCAGCCGCAGGTCGGCGTCGGGCGACTCGCCGTACGTCCAGACCCGGCGCCCCTCGGCGCGCAGCGTCTCGGCCAGCCGCCGGCCGCCCGGATCGTCGGCGCAGGTGACGATGAACCCCTCGGGGTCGGTGAGCCGGGCGAAGTCGGCGAACGCCGCCTCCAGGGAGGCCAGGTCGCCGTAGGTGTTGAGGTGATCCGCCTCGACGTTCGTGATGATCGAGACGTACGGGCGGTAGATGAGGAACGAGCGGTCGCTCTCGTCCGCCTCGACCACGAAGTATTCACCCGTGCCGTGGTGCGCGCCGGAGCCGACCTCGGAGATCTCCCCACCGATCACGAAGGACGGGTCGGTGCCGGCCTGCTGGAGCACCATGGTGACCATCGAGGTGGTGGTGGTCTTGCCGTGCGTGCCGGCCACCGCCACCGTCCGCCGGCCGGTCATCGCCGCGGCGAGGGCCTCGGACCGGTGCAGCACCCGCAGCCCGCGCCGGCGCGCCTCGACCATCTCCAGGTGGTCCTGTGGGATCGCCGAGGAGTAGACCACCGTGTCCACGCCGTCCAGGTTGGACGCCTCGTGGCTCATGTGGATGGTGCCGCCCAGCGCCCGCAGGCCGGCCAGGGAAGGCCACTCCCGCAGCTCGCTGCCGGAGACCGGCAGACCCCGGGTGAGGAAGAGCCGGGCCAGCCCGCTCATGCCGACCCCGCCCACGCCGATCAGGTGGATCCGGCCCAGATCCTCCGCGGTCATCGTGCCGGCGGGGGTGAACTGCGCGGTGTTCATGAGAGGCGCCTTCCCGTCGCGGTGGCAAACGTCATGGTGCGGTCAGGGTTCGCGACCGCGGGGCTCGCAAGCTCGCTCCTCGCGCTCACCTGGCCACCGCCTCGTAGACGAAGTTCAGCAGGGCCACGTCGCCGTCGCGCCGGCCGTACGCGGCCGCGGCGGCGCCCATCGCGGCCAGCCGCTGCGGGTCCCGGACCAGCGGGATCACGGTGCCCTCCAGCCAGGCCGGGGTCAGCTCGCCGTCGTCGACGAGCAGCCCGCCGCCGGCCTCCACCACGGGCAGCGCGTTGCGCTTCTGCTCCTGGTTGCTGTGCGGGTACGGCACGTAGATGGTGGGCAGGCCGATCGCCGCCACCTCGGCACAGGTCATCGCGCCGCCCCGGGCCAGCATCAGGTCGGCGGCGGCGTAGCCCAGCTCCATCTCGGACAGGTAGGGCAGGGTCACGTACGGCACCGGCAGGTCGGTCGGGATGGGGACCGGCTCGTTGCGCGCGCCGATCACGTGCAGCACCTGCACCCCGTTGCGGGCCAGCTCCTTGGCCGCCCCGGAGACCGCCAGGTTGATCGAGCGGGCGCCCTGCGAGCCGCCGGCGACGAAGAGCACCGGCAGGTCGGGGCGGAGACCGAAGTGGGCCCGGGCGGCGTTGCGCACGGCGGCCCGGTCCAGGCCGGCGATGCCCCGGCGCAGCGGCACCCCGACCACCCGGGCGTCGCGCAGCGACTCCGCCTGCGCCGGCTGGTGCGGGAAGCCCACCGCGACGTGCTTGGTGAACTTCATGCCGAGCCGGTTGGCCACGCCCGGCGGCACGTTCACCTCGTGGATCACGATCGGCAGCTCGCGCCGCCACGCGGCCAGGTAACCGGGCACCGAGACGTACCCCCCGAAGCCGACCACGACGTCGGCCCGCACCTCGTCGATCACCTTGCCCGCCGCGCGGGCCGCCTTCCACATCCGGTCCGGGGTACGGACCAGGCTCATGTTGATCGAGCGGGGCAGCTGGTAGGCCGGGATCTGGCGCAGGTCGTAGCCGGCCGGCGGGATCAGCTCGTTCTCCAGGCCCTTCGGTGTGCCGAGGCAGGTGATCCGGACGCTCGGGTCGTGTCGGCGCAGGCAGTCGGCGAAGGCCAGCAACGGGTAGATGTGGCCACCCGTACCCCCTCCGCAGAGCACCACCGAACGCAGCGGACCCATCAGCGTCTCCTCTCGCTCGCCGTGCCGGCGCGCGTCCGGCCCGGCCGGGGGCCGCGGGCTGCGGCCTGGTCGTCGGCCCGCCGCACCCGGGACCGGGGTACGGACCCTCGGTCCGACGGTGGCGACGCCGGTCTGCGGCGCCGGCCGGGAAGCGGCGGCAACGGGGCCCAGACTAGTCGGACCCATCGGGCGGGTGGACGGGCATGCAGGGCTCGGGCCGCATCCGGCTCGGCGCGGGCGAACGAGGCGAGCATGCCGACCGCCGCGAGGGTCACGACCAGCGCGCTGCCGCCGTCGGAGATGAACGGCAGCGGTACGCCGGTCAGCGGCAGCAGCCCGACCACGCCACCGATGTTGATCACGGCCTGGCCGACCAGCCAGGCGGTGACCCCGGCGGCGGCGAGCCGGCGGAACGGGTCCTCCACCCGCCGGGCGATCCGCAGCCCGGTGTACGCCAGCACGGCGAAGAGCACCAGGATCACGGTGCAGCCGACCACGCCCAACTCCTCGGCGATGATCGCGAAGATGAAGTCGTTGTGCGCCTCGGGCAGCCAGCCGAACTTGAAGGTGCTCTTGCCCAGCCCGACCCCGAACCAGCCGCCGTGCTGGACCGCGTACCGGGCCTGCACGAGCTGGTAGCAGTACTGCAACTCCTCCTCGAAGCAGGTCTTCGGGTCGGGCGGGTTCACAAACGAGGTGAGCCGGCCCAGCCGGTAGTTGTCGGCGTCACGCGACCCGGAGCCGGCCCCCAGCGACGCGGCGGCGACCAGCAGGCCGACGCCGAGCAGGCCGACCGCGGACAGGGTGGCGAACACCCGCATTCGCACGCCGGCCGCCCAGAGCAGGCCGACCACCAGGGCCAACAGGCAGATCATGCTGCCCAGGTCGTTGTAGCCGACCAGCACGAAGAGCAGGCCGACCACCGGGAAGAGCGGGGTCGCCAACTCCTTCCACCAGCCCAGCGTGGCCCCCTTACGGGCCAGCACGTGCGCGCCCCAGAGCACCAGTGCGAATTTGGCCACCTCGGCGGGCTGCACCGAGATCGGGCCGAGGTGCAGCCCGAGCAGGCTGGCCTCGAGCGGGCCGATCGACTCGACCCGGAACAGCGCCTCCAGCGCGCCCAGCAGGTTGAGGATCAGCAGCAGCACCACCGCCACGCCGAGCGCCGGCCGGGCCAGCGCCCGGAAGGTGCGGGCGGGCAGCCGCTGGCAGGCCCAGAACGCCACGATGCCGATCACCGCGTAGATCGCCTGTTTGACCAGGGTGGCGGAGGCGTCGCCGCTGTCGGCGTAGTCCCGCACGCTGGTCGCCGAGAAGACCATGGTCAGGCCGATCAGCAGCAACAGGCCGGCACTGGAGAGCAGCAGGTAGTAGGAGGCCAGCGGCCGGGCCAGCAGCCCGCGCAGCGCGGCCAGGCCGCCGGCGGCGTCCCAGCCGAGCAGCGGGGCCGGTGGGTCCGCCGTCCGCGGCGACGCGGACGGCCGGCGGGCCGGCGTGCCGGTGGTGCCCTCGGTTTCTCGTCCCTCCCCCACCCGCTCATCATCGCGGGTCGACCCGCCCGCCCGTGGCCCAACCGCCCGGTCGGCGTGTCGGGGCACGGAAAGGGGTCCCGGCCGACGGCCGGGACCCCTTTCGGGCGCTGTTCGAGGCGGGCGGCCCGGTCGGCGGCGCTCAGCTGACGGCGGCGAGGAACTCGCTGTAGAACAGGCCCAGCGCGATGGCCACACCGATGCCGGCGATGATCCAGAACCGGACCACGATGTTGACCTCGCTCCAGCCGGCCAGCTCGAAGTGGTGCTGCAGCGGCGACATCCGGAACACCCGCTTGCCGGTGGTGCGGAAGGAGATGATCTGGATCACCACGGACATCGTGATGATCACGAACAGCGCACCGATGATCGGCAGCAGCAGGATGGTCCGGGTGGACATCGCCATGCCGGCGATCAGGCCGCCCAGGCCGAGCGCACCGGTGTCGCCCATGAAGATCCGGGCCGGTGAGGTGTTCCACCAGAGGAAACCGACGCAGGCGCCGGCCGCCGCGCCGGCGATCAGGGCGATCTCCAGCGGGTCGCGGACGGTGTAGCAGTACGCCTCGGTGTAGTTCGGGTCGGCGCACCAGTGCCGGTACTGCCAGAACGCGATCAGCCCGTACGCCGCGAGCACCATCACCGACGCGCCGGTGGCCAGGCCGTCCAGGCCGTCGGTGAGGTTCACCCCGTTCGTCGCCGCCATCACCACCAGGACGATGACGATCACCGCACCGATCTTGCCGATCTCCAGCGCCGGAATGTCCCGGATGAAGCTCAGCGTGGTGCTGCCCACCGTCTCGGCGTTGGTCCGGTTGCCCTCCGGGCCGTACATGTTGCTGGGGAAGTAGAGCGCCACCACGCCGAAGATCGCGCCGACCAGGATCTGGCCGGCGAGCTTGCCGCGCTTGTTCAGGCCGCCGCTGTGCCGCTTGCGGACCTTGAGGAAGTCGTCGATGAAGCCGACCGCGCCGGAGAACACCATCAGCCCCAGCAGCACCAACGCGGTGATGGTCGGCTCGACCTGGGCGATCTGCGCGTCCGGCAGAGTGGTCAGGGCCAGGTGGCCGGCGACGTACGCGATCACCGTGGCCAGGATGAAGACCACGCCGCCCATCGTCGGCGTGCCCTTCTTGCCCTCATTGCTGGCGAGCCCGAGGTTTGATCGGATCGGCTGGCCGGCCTTCAGCCGGGCGAACACCTTGATCGCGATCGGGGTGCAGAAGAGCGAGATGAGGAAGGCGACCCCGATGGCGACGATCACCGCCCTCATGAAGCAGCCCCCTCGGTGGCGTCCGCGCGCAGCGCGTCGACCACCTCCCAGGTGCGGTACCGGGAGCCCTTCACCAGGACCACGTCACCCGGACGTAGCTCGCTCCGCAGCACCTCGACGGCCGCCGCCTGATCGGTGAGCAGCACCGACTCTCCTCCCCAGTCACTTACCGCTGTGGCGCCTTCATGGATCGGCGCCGCCGGCTCGCCCACCACGAGCAGCCGATCGACGCCCAGCTCGGCCGCGAGCCGGCCGACCTGCTGGTGCCCCTGGAGTTCGAAGTCGCCCAACTCGGCCATGTAGCCGAGCACCGCGACAGTACGCCCCGACCCCCGCATGCTGGCCAACGCCCGCAGCGCGACCGCCATCGAGGCCGGGTTGGCGTTGTACGAGTCGTCGATCACGGTGACCCCGTCGGGGCGCTCGAACACGTCCATCCGCCGGGTCGAGACGAGGCCCAGCTCACCCAGCGCGGCGGCCAGGTCGGCCAGGGGCATCCCCAGCTCCCGGGCGACCGCGGCGGCGGCCAGGGTGTTGGAGACCTGGTGCCGCCCGGCCAGCCCGAGCCGCACCGGCGCGCTCCCCTCCGGGGTCACCAGGGTGTACGACGCCCGTCCCCGCTCGTCCAGCGACACGTCCCGCGCCCGCACGTCGGCCCGCTCCGACTCGCCGTACCGGACCACCCGGGCCTCGGTGCGGGCGGCCATCGCGTCGACCAGCGGGTCGTCGGCGTTGAGCACGGCCAGGCCGTCGGCCGGCAGCGCCTCCACCAGCTCCCCCTTGGCCAGGGCGATGGTCTCCACCGAGCCGAACTCGCCGAGGTGCGCGACCCCGACGTTGAGCACCACCGAGATACGCGGCGGCACCACCTCGCACAGGTAGCGCACGTGCCCCACCCCGCGGGCGCCCTTCTCCATGACCAGATATCGGGTCTCCGGGCCGGCCTGCAACGCGGTGTACGGGTGCCCCAGCTCGTTGTTGAACGAGCCGGGCGGCGCCACGGTCGGGCCGAGTCGGACGGTGAGCTGGGCGATCAGGTCCTTGGTGGTGGTCTTGCCGGAGGAGCCGGTGATCCCGATCACGGTCAGCCCCGGGAGCCGGTCGACCACCGTGCGGGCCAGCCGCCCCATCGCGTCGAGCGCGTCGGCGACCAGCACCATCGGCACGCCGGGCGCCTCCCGGGTGCCGAGCACGGCCACCGCGCCCGACGCCACGGCGGCGGCGGCGTAGTCGTGCCCGTCCACCTTCTCGCCGGGGAAGGCGACGAAGAGCCCACCCGGGCCGACCTTGCGGGAGTCGAACTCGACCGAGCCGGTGACCCGGACGTCCGGCTCGGCGGCGGCCAGCCGCCCGTCGACGGCCGCGGCCACCTCGGCCAACGTCAGCGGGATCATGGCTGCCTCACCAGGTCGCCGAACCGGGCGCGCAGCGCCGCCGCCAACTCCACCCGGTCGTCGAACGGCAGCACCTCGCCGTTGATCTCCTGGCCGCGTTCCTGGCCCTTGCCCAGCAGCGCGACGATGTCACCCGGTTCGGCCACCCGGACCGCCTCCTCGATCGCGACCCGCCGGCCGGGCGCCTCGATGACCCGCGCACCGGCGTCCGCCGCGTACGCCCCGGCCAGCACCTCGGCCCGGATCGCGGCCGGGTCCTCGGTGCGCGGGTTGTCGTCGGTCACCAGCACCACGTCGGCACCGTGCGCGGCGACCTCGCCCATCACCGGCCGCTTGCCCCGGTCCCGGTCGCCGCCGGCGCCCACGACGCAGATCAGCCGGCCGCTGGCCAGCCCCCGCAGGGCGGCCAGCACCGCCTCGATGGCGTTGGGCTTGTGCGCGTAGTCGACCACGCCGAGCACCGGGGCGTCGCCGCTGACCAGCTCCAGCCGCCCGGGCACCCCGCCGCAGGAGGCCACCCCGGCCGCGGCGGTGGCCGGATCGACCCCGGCGGCCACCAGGGTGGCGATGGCGAGCAGGGCGTTGGCCACGTTGTGCCGGCCGGGCAGCGCCACGCCGGTGGGCAGGGTCAGCCCGTCCGGGCCGTGCACGGTGAAGCGCTGGGCGTACCCCTCGCCCGCCACGCCGTCGGCCCACCAGGTGGCGGCCGGGTCGCCGGCCGCCGAGTAGCTGACCGTGGCCGGTTTGAACAGCGGCCGCAGCGCCGGGTCGTCGTGGTTGAGCACCTCGATCTGGCAACGCCCGTCGAAGAGCTTCGCCTTGGCGGCGAAGTAGTCCGCCTCGTCGGCGTGGAAGTCCAGATGGTCGGAGCCGAAGTTGGTGTAGCCGCCGACGTTGAACCGCACCCCGCCGACCCGCCCCATGGCCAGGGCGTGGCTGGAGACCTCCATCACCACCGCGTCGACCCCGCGCTCCCGGGCCACGGCGAGCATGGCGTGCAGGTCGGTCGCCTCCGGCGTGGTCCGGACGCTGTCGATCACCAGGTCGCCGAGGCGGGTCTCCACGGTGCCGATCAGGCCGGTGGTGTGCCCGGCGGCGCGCAGCCCGGACTCGATCAGGTAGCTGGTCGAGGTCTTGCCGGCGGTCCCGGTCACGCCGATCACGGTGAGGCCGGCCGTCGGGTCGCCGTAGACGGTGGCGGCGACGTCGCCGAGCACCGCCCGCGGGTCGTCGACCACCAGGGTGGGCAGGCCCGTGGCTGCGGCCAGCGCCACGCCGGCCGGGTCGGTGAGCACGGCCACCGCGCCGGCCTCGGCCGCGGCGGCGGCGAACTCCGCGCCGTGCCGGCGGGTGCCGGGCAGGGCCGCGTAGAGGTCGCCGGGCCGAACCTCCTGGCTGGCGTGGGTCACCCCGGTGACGGCCACCTCGGCGCCTTCCGGCGGGGCGATCGCCACCCGGGCGGCGAGGTCGCCGAGCCGGACGCGATTCACGGTACGGGGACGCGGATTGCCGGGCACGGCGTCAGACCCTACCCGGTCGTCCGGTCCCGAGCGTACAGCCGCCCCGGTGGTTTGTCGCCACTCACCGATGATGTCCCTCCGTGCCCGGTCAGTGCGGAAAGACCTCAAACTTGGGGGACCGATCGGTCGTCGACGGCGGCACCCGGTAGTGGGCGAGAGTGAAGCCCATCATCTCCCGGAAGGCCGGCGCGGCCACCGTGCCGCCCTCCCCGCCCGGGCTCCAGACGAAGACCGCCACCACGTACCTCGGCTTCTCGGCCGGCGCCATTCCGATGAACGAGCCGACCGCGCCGGGCTGGCGCTTGCCGTCGACGTACCGCAACCCGGTGCCGGTCTTGCCGGCCACCCGGTAGCCGGGTACGGCGGCGGCCAGGCCGGTGGCCCGCTCGTACGGGCCGTTGTCGACCGTGGTGACCGCCTCCAGCATCCGGCGCAGCGCGGCCGCGTTCTGCGGGCTGAGCACCGGCCGGGTGACCGGGGCGGCGGCCGGCGTCCGCTTGCCGTCCGGGCCGATCACCTCCTTGACCAGGTGCGGCTGGACGTACGTGCCGTCGTTGGCGATCGCGGCGTACGCGGCGGCCATCTGCAACGGGGTGGCGTCCACGCTGTGCCCGATCGGCACCGACCCGTACGACGAGTCGCTCCACTCGTCGGCGGGGAGCAGCCGCCCGGAGGCTTCCCCGGGCATGCCCTCGCCGGTGGGCTGCCCCAGCCCGAACCGCTTCTGGTAGTCGATCAGGCGGTCCCGGCCCAGCTTGCCGGCGATCTCGATGGTCCCGACGTTGGACGAGAAGGCGAGCATGCCCGGAAGGCTCATCCGCCGCCCGTTGGCCGGGTGGGTGTCCTCGAAGGTCGTGTCGCCCCTGGTGATCGTGTTGCTGACCGGGAAGGCGGTGTCGGGGGTGATCACCCCCTCCTGGAGCGCCGCCCCGAAGGTGATCGCCTTGTGCACCGAACCGGGATCGACCACGAAGCTGGTGGCGGCGTCCTCCCGGTCGGCCGGTCGGGCCTTCTCCGGGTAGGCCGCGTTGTAGCCGGGGTAGCTCGCTTGGGCCAGCACCTCGCCGGAGGGGATCTCGATGATCACCGCGGCGCCGACGCCGCCCCGGGTCCGGGCCAGCTGGGCGGAGAGGATGCGCTGGGTCTGGTACTGGAGGTCACGGTCGATGGTGAGCTGCAGCGAACTGCCCGGCTTCGCCAGGGTCGTCTGGCTGTAGCCGCCCGGGATCGGCGCCGCCAGGTCGCCCTGCCCCACCTCGTACGTCTTCTTGCCCGGCTGGCCCTCCAGGAGGTCGTCGTACTTCGCCTCCAGGCCCTCCAGCCCGGTCATGTCCGGGCTGACGAAGCCGACCAGGTTGGCGGCCAGATCGCCGCCGGGCACCTCGCGCCGCTCGTCCCGGTGCACCCGGATGCCGGCCAGGTCCAGCGCCATGACCTGCTTGGCCTTGTCGATGTCGACGCCGCGGGCCAGGTACGCGAAGCGGGACGGGGTGCTGGTGCCCGGCAGGGTACGCGGCCTCATCTTTTCCGCCAGGTCGGAGGCGGGCAGCCCGAGCAGCGGGGAGAGCTGCCGGGCGGTGGCGAACCGGTCCTTGACGAGGGTCGGGTCGGCGTAGACGTAGCGCGCCTCGACGCTGTGCGCGAGCGGGGCGCCGGTGCGGTCGTAGATGGCCCCCCGGGGGGCCGGCAGCTCGACCGCGACCACCCGGGCGGGCAGCCCGCCGTCGGCGTACGCCGGGGTGGTGACGGTCTGCAGGACGACCAACCGGATGCCGATGCCGGCGAACAGCACGAGAGCGAGCAGCGTGCCGAGCCGCAGCCGGCGGCGCGGGTCGGCGAGCCGCGGCGGGCGGCGCGGCTTGCGCACCGGCCGGCGGGCCGCGGCCGGCCGCTCGGGCCGGCGCGGCCCCGGGCGGCGCCGCGGCGGCGCCTCGTCGTCGTCGAAGGGCTCCCGCACCGGACGCCCCGAGACGGTCCGCACCGCGCGGGCCCGACCCCCGGCGGTCTCCCGGCGGCCGGCACGGGCGGCGCCGGCCCGGCCGCTCTCGTGCCCCTCCGCGGTCTCCCGGCGGCCGGCCCGGGTCGCCCCGGCCCGGCCGCCGTCGAGCACCTGCAACGCCGGACGGAACGGATCGCCGGAGCGGCTACTGCGCGGGATACGCCGCTGCCCGGTGCCGCCGCCGTCCCGGACGGTCCGCCCCCGCGGCGTGTACGCCCGCGCGTCGGAGATGCCGCCGATGCCCGGCTCGCCGGAGCGGGGGTCGGCACCCCGACCGCCCGGGGACGCGCCGCGCCGGGAGCCCGTGGCGTCCCGGCGCGGTTCCTCCGATCTCGGCGGCACCGCTCAGCCTCCGTTGCCCTGCTGGCTGGTGATGGCCGGCGCGTCCTGCGCCGGGTGCGGCACACCGATCACCTTTCCGTCCGGCAGCCGGATGTACGCGAGCCCGCCGGGCTCGACCAGCCCGAGCTTGCGGGCGTTGGCGGTCAGGTTGCCCGGCTCCTTCTGCTCGGCGATCTCCTTCTCCAGTTGCTGCTGGTCGACGTCGAGCTTGGCCTGCTGATCCTGCAGCTCGCTCAGCTTGAACGCGTTCTCGTTGATCTTCGTGTTGACCGCGAGGATGCCGAGCACCCCGCCGACCACCAGCACCAGGATCAGGCCGACGAACGGCGCCCGCGGCACGGACACCGGCGGCGGCGGGGCGACCCGCAGCCGCGGCGCCGGCGCGCCGGTCGGCCGGGTCCGCTCGGCCGGCCGCAGCGCGGCGCTGCCCTGGGCTCGTCGAAGTGCCGCCGCAGGTACGCCGTCGACAGCCCGTGCAGTCCGCCCACC